>JALYGI010000061.1 GCA_030777185.1 Pseudomonadota bacterium | reverse complement strand
ATCATCGTCGCCGGCGTGATCGCCGCCGAGGACGAAGTCTGGCCCGAAGATCTGCTCGCGCTCGATTCCGGCGACATCCTGCACAGGGTCGAGGGCCGGCAGGTCAAGGATCCGACTTTCGGTCTCGATGCCGTCTGGATCGTACCCGAAAAGCGCGGCGACGCCGTGGTCGCGGGCTATACGGTCGTCGATCCGGCAACCGTCGTCGCCACCCATCTGAACCAGATCATTCAGACCGCGGCGGCCGACATGTTCGGCATGGACGAAGCGCAGAAGCTGCTCGACGCCCTCAAGGAGAGCGCGCCGCAACTTGTCGCCGGCTTGACGCCGCAGCCGCTTCCGCTCGCTTCGATCGCGGCGCTCTGCCGCTCGCTGCTGGCTGAAGGCGTGCCGCTCAAGGATTTCCGCCGCATCGCCGAAGCGATGGTCGATGCCGCCCGTGAGGAGAATGATCCCGGCCAGCTGGCCGAAGGCGTCCGCCAGCGGATCGGCGGGCTCATCGTTCAGACGATCGCGCCGGCCCGGACTCCGCTTCCTGTGCTCACGCTCGATGCCGAGCTCGAGGGCCTGCTCAACCAGGCGGTTCGCGCGGGCAAGGATGCCAGCCACCCGATCGAGCCCAATCTGGCCCAGAAAATCGTCGAGTCGATCGGCGATGCCGCCGGCCCGGCTTTGGGCGAAGGCAGGCGGGTGGCGCTTGTCACCTCGCCGGTCGCGCGCCGCGCTTTGTCCCGCCTTCTCGCACCGCACATTCCCGATGTGCCGGTGCTCTCGTTCCTGGAGATACCCGATGGAAAGCCTGTGGAAGTGGTCGCGGTGGTAGGCGGCGGCGTGAATAGAGCCTTGCTCGGAGCGGCCGCATGATCGGTGCAGCGAAGGAGCGGAGCGCCCGGGTGATTGCCGTCACCAGCGGCAAGGGCGGGGTCGGCAAGACCAATGTCAGCGTCAACCTTTCGGTTGCGCTGGGACGGATCGGGAAACAGGCGATGCTGGTCGATGGCGATTTCGGCCTTGCCAACGCCAATATCCTGCTCGGCCTCAACGCCAACGCGACGATCTCGGACCTGCTCTCACGCAATTGCGGAATGGCCGATGTGATCCAGGAGGGCCCGGCCGGAATGATGCTGGTGCCGGGGCATAGCGGCAGCGGGCCGCATTCGGCACTCGGCACGTCCGAACGGCGCCGGCTCGCCAGCGCCTTCCGCCCCTATGCGGGAGAAGTCGATCACGTACTGGTCGACACCGCCTCCGGCATCGGCCCCGAAGCGATGAACCTGGTCGCCTCCTCGGACGTGATCCTGTTGGTGCTTTCCGGCGAGCCGACCGCCTTCATGGACGCCTATCAGCTGGTGAAGGTGCTCGCGATGGAGCATTCCAGGACCGAGATTCTGGTCGTCACCAACATGGTCGAAGATGAGGAGGCCGGGCGTCAGCTTTTCCGCCACTTCCACGAAGTGGTGAAAAGGTTTCTGCCGACCCGGCTCGCCCATCTCGGCTCGGTGCCGCGTGACGACCGCATTCGCGAGTCCGTGCTGCGCAAGCGCTGCTGCCTGGAGGCGTTCCCGGAAAGCCGGGCAAGCGCCGCCTTTGGCCGGCTTGCCCGCACTTTGTCCGACGCCTCGCTCCCGCAAACCGACGGCGGCGACCGCTTCTTCGGCATGGAGGCGATGCATGCCGCTCATTGAGCCGGCCGGCGCGGCCATGACCTACCAAAAGATGCCGGCCAAGAAGAGCCCGGAGGCGCTTGCCCGAGCGCACATGCCGCTCGTTCGCAAGATCGCCTGGCACGTCCATGGCCGCGTCTCGACCGCCATCGACGTCGAGGACCTCATACAGATCGGCATGATCGCGCTCGTCGAATCCGCCAATGGCTTCGAGGATCGCGGCCACGCCTTCGCCAGCTATGCGAGCGTCAGGATCCGCGGCGCGATGATCGATCATCTTCGCCGTCAGGCCACCATCTGCCGCTCCGCAATGGCGCGCCGGCGAGAGTTCGCCAAGGTTCGGGCCCAGCTCGAGAACCGCCTCGGGCGGGAGGCGAGCGAATCCGAGATGGCCGCCGAGATGGGCATCGATCCTGCCGAATTCCGCAAGCTCGTCGACGACATGCAGTCGGTCCAGCAGGACTCGATCGACGACGTCTATTCGGAACATTCGATGTGGTTCGCAGACCTCGAGGAGCGGGCCGATCAGGCGCTGGAGCGGGAGGAATTGCAGGGCGCGCTTGCTGGCGCAATCCGCAAGCTGCCGGAGCGCGAGGCGATGGTGCTCCAGCTCTACTTCATCGAGGAGATGAACCTCGATGAAATCGGCCTGACCCTCGGCATCGGCGCCGCCCGCGTCTGCCAGATCAAGAAAGCCGCACTCGACAGGGTGCGTAACGAACTCAGCGACTGGGCTTGAGCCCGGGCGCGACCATAGGAGAAAGCATGAAGATCGTCGCAAAGGCCGCGGAGCTGGCCAACATATTGGAGAGCGCGCCTGCGGGCGTCCGCATCCTCTCGCTCGACTGCTTCGACACCCTGATCTGGCGCAACGTGCAGGCGCCGGTGGACGTGTTCGCCGATCTGCCGATCCCCGGCGGCGCGATTTGGTCGCGCACCCGTGCCGAAACGCGGGCGCGCAGGCGTGCGCTTGCGGCCGGCGGTCGCAGCGAAGTCACGATCGAGGAAATCTATCGCAGCCTGTGTCCCGCCGCTTCCGACGCCGAGCTCGCCGCCGCCATCGAACGGGAGCTCGAGGCCGAAGCGCGGCATTGCTATTGCTTCACGCCGGTCGCCGAGCTGATCCGCAAGGCGAAGGAGCGGGGGCTCCAGGTGGTCATCGTCAGCGACACCTATCTTGATGAACACCAGCTCCGGACCCTCATTAGGGCGGCGGCCGGCGAGGAAATCGTGTCGCTGATCGATCGCATCTTCTGTTCGTCCGCTTATGGAATGCCCAAGGCGCTTGGCCTGTTCGAGCATGTTCTGGCGGACCTTGGCCTTGCCCCCGAGGCGATCGTCCATGTCGGAGACAATATACAGGCGGACCAGGTCGCGCCGCATGCGCTTGGCATCAACACCGTGCATTTCCGGCAGTTCGATCCGGGGGCCCAGCAGAGGCTGCGCATGGAAGCGGCGGCCGGCACCATCCTCGATCCGGCGGTCCGCAGTTCGAGCCCCGCTTATCAGCCGCACCGTCCGGCGGTCGCGCTGCGGCAGGAGGAGGACGCGATCTGGACACTCGGCCACGACGTGCTCGGCCCGATCATGCATGCGTTCGCCGAGTGGGTCCGCGACGAGGCGGACGCCCTTGCCGGACAGCTCGGCAAGCCGGTGAAGCCGCTTTTCGTCCTTCGCGACGGACATCTCCCGCGGCGCGTATACGAAGCGCTGACGGGGCAGCCCGCCGCTTCCGTCGAGATCAGCCGCTTCACCGCAAGGAGGGCCGCGCTTCTCAGCAAGGACGCCATCGAGGAATATGTCACCGTCCAGGAGGAGCTCGTCGCCATCGACGTGATGGCGCAGCAGCTCGGCCTCTCGCGAAGCGAAGAGGCAAAGCTCGGCCGGAGCGGCCATTCCGCTTTCGTCTCTGCCGTGCTTGAGCCGCGATGGCTGTCCCGGATCCAGGAACGATCAAGTGATTTCGCGGACCGCCTGTTCCAGCATCTCAAGGCCGCCGGCGTGGAGCGCGGCGATGCCGTGATGCTGGTCGATCTCGGCTATAACGGCACGGTCCAGGATCTGGTCGGACCGATGCTGGCCCAGCGTTTCGATCTCGATGTCGCCGGCCGCTACCTGCTGCTGCGCGAGGAACAGCAGACTGGGCTCGACAAGAAGGGCTTGCTCGATCCGCGCCATTACGACGTAAGCGCGCTGCATTCCTTGACTGGGCCAATCGCGGTGGTCGAACAGCTCTGCACCATCGCGCAGGGCTCAGTGGTCGATTACGGCCAGAAGGGCGATGCCGTCCGGCGCGGCGGCGGCGGCAAGGCCGTCCAGAACGAGATACGCGATCGCATTCAGCAGGGCTGTCTGGCGTTCGTCACCGACGCGCGACAGGGCGTGCTCCGGCCCGCGGCTTCCGACGGCGCCGATGCGCGGCGCTCGATGGCGGCGGCGACACTGGGGCGCCTCCTGTTCATGCCGTCCGCCGACGAGGTCGAGATCTTCCAGGCGTTCGAGCACGACGTCAATCTCGGCACGACCGGAACGGTGCAGTTGCTGGACATCGACCAGGCGGCCGAGGGACTTCGCCGCCACGGCCTCTCCTATTTGTCGGACGTGAAGCGGCTTTATTTCCCGGGCGAGCTTCAGCCGCACGGGCTCCCGCTCAATCTCGCGCTGTTCAGCGCCACGCGGTTCGGCTTGGAGCTGCGGGCCGGCGATTTCCAAGCCGGCGCGCTGAAGATCCCGGTGATCATCGCCGACGATCGGTCGCAAACGGTGATCGAGATCGAGGCGCACGTCACCCATGACGGCTATTATCTGGCTACCATTCCAGTCGGCGCCGGCCGCTACGCCGTCGGCGTGCAGTTCGGCGCCGTGTGCGACTGGCTGCAGATCGAAGAGGCGGCTTTCTACCCGGTCGACAGGTTCAGCCCGAAGGTCGGCCAGGCCAAGGCGAAGCCGATCGCGGCCACCACCATCTTCGAAGGCATGCAGGAGGAGGCCTCAGGCCTTTACCGCTGCAGCCCGGCCGCCCTCATGCTGGCACCGCCCGTTCCCACGATCGCCAAGGCACAGCATCTCCTTGCGATCACCTTCCGCCCCATCCTTCAGCGCCAGCAGGGCGCCCTCAGGAAGGCAGCCTGATGTCCAACCTCCTCATACATTCTATGTCCGAATTCTCCGAACTCATCGTCGACGCGCTCCGTCTCTC
>JALYGI010000060.1 GCA_030777185.1 Pseudomonadota bacterium | reverse complement strand
ACCTAGCCGATCGCTATCAGGCGATCACCTATCTGGACGAAGTTCACGCCGTCGGCATGTACGGGGCACGCGGCGGCGGCATTTCGGAGCGTGACGATGTCGCCCGCCGGGTGACGATCATCGAGGGCACGCTCGGCAAGGCGTTCGGCGTAATGGGCGGCTATATCGCGGCCGATCGCAACATCATCGACGTCGTCCGCAGCTACGCGCCGGGGTTCATCTTCACGACCTCGCTGTCTCCCGTCCTGGTTGCCGGCGCGCTGGCGAGCGTGAAGCATCTGAAGCAGTCGGCTTCCGAACGGGAGGCGCAGCAGGCCAATGCCACCCAGCTGAAGCGCATTTTTGCCGAAGCGAACCTGCCTGTCCTGGCGTCAACCACGCACATCGTGCCGCTGATGGTCGGCGATCCGGTGAAGGCGAAGCGGATCAGCGACATTCTGCTCGCCGAATACGGTGTCTACGTGCAGCCGATCAACTATCCGACCGTTCCTCGCGGCACCGAGCGGCTGCGCTTCACGCCCGGGCCGGCGCACAACGAAGAGATGATGCGTGAGCTCGCCAAGGCCCTTGTCGAGATCTGGGATCGCCTGGAAATGCGGCTCGCGGCCTGAGGCTTCCGGCGATTACCTAGAGGCCGACTGCAAATAGGGCACTGGATCTACGCTCCTGAATCCCGGAGTCATGCTGGCAAAGTGGCGGAGCCAGTAATTGTGCCCGGCGCCATAAATCACCAGAATCCGGTCTCCGGGGGCGGCGACCGTCATCAGCTTCGCGAAAATCTTCGCATTTCGTAAGTACCACATGGCGTTGAGGTCGGCGCCCGGCTGCTGCTCGGTGTCGCCCATGCCGAGGACCTCGTAATACATTGCCATTTCTTTCGGTGCCGCGTCCGGTCGGTTCCGCTCGACGAGAAGTTGCGCGATCGTCATTCGCTTCTGCATCTCCTCCATGCCCTTTGTCACCGCCGCGCCCTTCGCCATCAGCTCCTGGAGCTGCGCCTCCCGTTTGTTGGCCTTGGCGAACTCCACCACCTTGCCGAACGGGAAATAATCGGGCTCGCCCGGGCCCGGCTGCTCGTCGATCGCATAGACGTTCCCGAGCTTCAGCTGATGAGCGAGCCGATAACCGATCTGCACCGTCTCGTTCTTCTGTGTCCTTAGGGCGGCCGGAGTGAAGGACGCGAACCTGGCATCGGCGAGATCGGCCGACTTCGACCGCGCCTCCACCATGATCTTGGTGGGCTTGAAGGCGGCGAGCGCGTTGGCAAGCGCCTGAAGCTCCGCCTGCCGCTTCGGCAGGGTGACATCGTCGGCCTTCATGTTGTTGAGGTCGAGGCCCGGATTGTCGAAGTGATAGGTGCCGAGCACCATCACCTGCACGGGCTCTGCCGCCGCTGCCGGCGCTGCTCCGGCAAGGCTCATGAATAGCGCAAGAATCGCCGGAAGCCTCATCCTCTCTCCCCTTCTGTATTACCTGAGTAACACTGCAGGAAGCTGTGGGCAAGTCGGCCGGCGCGCGTAATCTTTGGTGGCAAACGAACGGGCCTTCCCTTAGAGAATGTGCTTCAATCCACTGGCGGAGACTAGCGTGGCCGACCGCATCGCCATTGCTTCCGATCACGCAGCCGTCGAACTGAAGGCCGGGCTCGCAGATCACATGCGGAGCCTTGGCCACGAGGTGCTGGATCTCGGACCGGAAGGCGCCGAACCCGTCGATTATCCCGATTTCGGCTATGCCATTGCCGAAGCGATCGCTTCCGGCCGCGCAAGCCGGGGGGTCGCGATCTGCGGCTCCGGCATCGGCATTTCCATCGCGGTGAACCGCCACCCCGCCGCCCGGGCAGCGCTCGTGTCCGAGCCGCTCTCCGCCCGCCTCGCCCGCGAGCATAATGATGCCAACGTCATCGCAATGGGCGCGCGCCTCATCGGCATCACCATGGCCAAGGAATGCCTGGATGCATTCCTCACCACCGATTTCGGCGGCGAGCGGCACCTGAGGCGCGTCGAGAAACTCTCCAATCCAAGCTTCGCAAAGGAACCGGCATGAGCACACGTCCCGCAAACGACCTCGGCGAGGTCCAGCATGCCGGCTTCTTCACCGAGCGTCTTCGCGACGCCGACGGCGCCGTCGCCGAGGCAGTTGCCGCCGAGCTCGACCGGCAGCAGAACCAGATCGAGCTGATCGCATCGGAGAATATCGTTTCGCGCGCCGTGCTTGAGGCGCAAGGCTCGGTTCTCACCAACAAATATGCGGAAGGCTATCCGGGCCGGCGCTACTATCAAGGCTGCGCGCCCTCCGACGCGGTCGAGACGCTCGCGATCGAGCGGGCCAAGCAGCTGTTCGGATGCGGCTTCGCCAACGTCCAGCCGCATTCAGGCGCGCAGGCGAACGGCGCCGTGATGCTGGCGCTCACCCAGCCCGGCGACACCATTCTTGGGATGTCGCTCGACGCGGGCGGCCACCTTACCCATGGTGCAAAGCCGGCTTTGTCCGGCAAGTGGTTCAACGCCATCCAATATGGCGTTCGGCGCGAGGATCACCGGATCGACTTCGACCAGGTCGAAGCGCTTGCCCGGGAGCACAAGCCGCGCCTGATCATTGCCGGCGGCTCTGCCTATCCGCGCCACATCGATTTCGCCCGCTTCCGCGCGATCGCGGACGAGGTCGGCGCGATTTTCATGGTCGACATGGCGCATTTCGCCGGCCTCGTTGCCGCCGGCGAGCACCCTTCCCCGTTCGGGCACGCCCATGTGGTCACCACCACCACCCACAAGACCTTGCGCGGCCCGCGCGGCGGCATGGTGATGACCGATGACGAGGCGATCGCGAAGAAGATCAACTCGGCCGTCTTTCCTGGCCTGCAGGGCGGCCCGCTAATGCATGTGATCGCCGCCAAGGCGGTCGCCTTCGGCGAAGCGCTCCAGCCCGAGTTCAAGAGCTACGCTCGGGCGGTTATCCAGAATGCCAAGGCTCTTGCGGCCAAGCTCGAGGAGCGCGGTGCGAAGCTTGTCGCAGGCGGTACGGACACGCACCTCGCCTTGGTCGACCTCGGCCCGCTCGGCATCACCGGCCGGGACGCCGACGAGGCGCTGGAGCGCTCGGCCATCACTTGCAACAAAAATGGCGTTCCATTCGATCCGCTCCCGCCAGTCAAGACCAGCGGTATTCGCGTCGGCTCGCCCGCCGGGACGACGCGGGGCTTCGGAGTGCAGGAATTCCGCGAGATCGGCGACATGATCGCCGATGTGCTCGATGGCCTGCGCGCCAACGGACATGAAGGCAATGCTGGCGTCGAAAAGAGCGTCAAGGCCCGTGTGCGCGAACTCTGCGCCCGTTTCCCGATCTACCAGGACTGAGGAATTCCAAATGGCTGAAGAGAAAAAGGAGCTCGGCAGGAGCATGGCCAAATGGGCGGCGCTTGGCGCGGTCGTGGCGATTCCCGTGCCCTTCGTTGGTCCGATCATCGGCGCTGCCGCGGGGGCAGGCTACGCCTACCTCAAGGGGAAGAAGAAGAGCTGAATGCGCTGTCCCTTCTGTGCCCATGAAGACAGCCAGGTAAAGGACAGCCGACCGACCGAGGACGGCTCGTCCATTCGCCGCCGCCGCCAATGCGAGGATTGCGGTGCCCGGTTCACGACGTTCGAACGGATCCAGCTTCGGGAGCTCACCGTCGTCAAGGCCGCAAATCGGCGGGAACCCTTCGATCGGGGAAAGCTCGAGCGATCCGTGGCGATCGCCCTTCGCAAGCGTCCAGTTCCGCCGGAGCGCATCGACAAGCTTCTGTCCTCCATCCAGCGACAGCTCGAGACCAGTGGAGAGACCGAAGTGTCCTCCAGCGCGATCGGCGAAATGGTGATGAACGGTTTGAGGGCAATCGATCCGGTGGCCTATATCCGCTTCGCTTCGGTCTATAAGGATTTTCGCGAAGCCAAGGATTTCGAGGATTTCGCCGGCACGGTGAGCGAGGCCGCGCGAGAGTGAGCCCGCCGGCAATCGTCCTCGTCCGGCCGCAGCTTGGCGAGAATATCGGTAAGGCGGCGCGGGCGATGCTGAACTTCGGCCTCACCGACCTTCGCCTCGTCACCCCGCGTGACGGCTGGCCCAATCCCGCGGCCGGGCCGGCCGCCTCGGGCGCCGACATCGTGCTCGAAAATGCGCGGGTGTTCGAAAGCGTCGCCGAGGCGGTGGCCGACTGCCCGTTCGTCTACGCCACCACCGTCCGCAAGCGCGGCCTGGTCGTGCCGGTCGTCACGCCCGAAGCAGTCGCAAGGGAAATCCGCACCAATAGCGGCACATCCGCGATCCTTTTCGGAGCCGAACGCTCCGGCCTCGAGACGGAGGAGGCGGCGGTCGCGCAGAAGATCGTGACGGTTCCGATCAATCCCGAGTTCCGCTCGCTGAACCTTGCCCAGGCCGTGATCCTCGTCGCTTATGAATGGTCGAAGCATGGCGACCTTGCCATTCCCACCGGCGGCAATGCGGAGGAGCCGCGTGCGAGCCAGGAGCAGCT
>JALYGI010000059.1 GCA_030777185.1 Pseudomonadota bacterium | reverse complement strand
CTTGACGACACCGGTGATGATCTCCCCGGCGCGGTCCTTGAATTCCTCATATTGCCGCTCGCGCTCCGCGTCGCGGACCTTCTGGAAGATGACCTGCTTGGCGGCCTGTGCGGCGATGCGGCCGAATTCGATGGGGGGAAGCGGATCGACGATGAAGTCGCCGATCTCGGCGCCCGGCTGCAGCTTCTGCGCGTCTTCGAGGCTCACCTGCTTGAAATAATCGTCGACCAGCTCGGTTACTTCGACGACGCGCCACAGGCGGAGATCGCCGGACTGCGGATCGAGCTTGGCGCGGATGTCGTTCTCGGCGCCGTAGCGGGCACGGGCGGCTCGCTGGATTGCATCCTCCATCGCCTCGATGACGATGCCGCGATCGATGAGCTTCTCACGAGCGACGCTGTCCGCGATCGCGATCAGCTCGGCCTTGTTGGCGGAAACGGCGCCCGGAGCGCTCGGATTTGCGGCGGTGGTAGCCATGATTATCAGTCCTCTATCACTTTGAAATCTCGGACGGCTCGTCCCCCGGACGATCCGTCTCTTCCTCGATTTGATCGGCGCCTTCCGCGGACAGCGGAGCGGTCGCCTGAATGAGTTTGTCGGTCATGACGAGCTTGGCGGAATGAATGAGGCCAAAGGGAAGCCGGGTGGCCCCAAGCCCCTGCACGTCGATCAGAACGTCCTCGCCTTCCGCGCCGGTGAGCTCGCCCGTGAATTGCTTGCGCCCATCCAACTTCTCGGTGAGAACGATCCTGGCCTCGTGCCCCTTCCAGTCCTCGAAATCCCTGAGCCGCGTCAGCGGCCGGTCGATTCCCGGAGAGCTCACTTCGAGCCGATAGGTGCCCGCGATCGGGTCGCGGCCTTCCGCTTCAAGAGTGTCGAGGATCTCCGAAAGGCGGCGCGACAGCCGCGCGCAATCGTCGAGCGTCAGCTGACGCGTATCGGGCCGCTCGGCCATGATCTGGAGCGTTGGATCGGAGGTTCCTCCCATCATCTTGACGCGCACGAGCTCAAGGCCCTCGGCTTGCGCCTCGGCCTCGATCAGTTCGGTCAATGTGGCGAAATCCGCCATTCGCTCTCCAAAGATAGTTGCCCGCCAAAGACACATGCCCAGACGCATTCCGGCGCCGCCGGCCCCGTCCCCGGGACCAGCCTCAACGTCTAACGATGTCGAGAAAGGCATGAGCTATATAGGCCCGCGCGGGAGCCGGAGCAAGCGGATTAGCGGGACCCCCAGGGCGGGGGCGGCGCTCCTACCGGCCGGGCGAGGTCGAACTCCACCCGGAAGAAGCGGCCGGGGCGGCGAAGCTCGTAAGCGAAGGCGCGGCCGGGTTCGGCCTCCATCGCCCAGACATTCTCGGTCGAGGCAGGGATATTCTCCCGCACGAACAGCTCTTTCGAAAAGCGATCTGCCGGGAATTCCTGCCGCGCGGCGCTGCCCTCGCCGACCGTGTCGCCGCCATATTGGCTGAGCTTGTCCTCGCTGCCGTCCTCATGGCGATGATCGTGCTTGAGGCGGAGACCCGCCCCGGTGCGGGTGATCACCCAGGTTCGGGAGCGGTCCTCGCCGACATGGAACGGAATACGGATTTCGTCCGCGGAGCAGTCGCGCACGTGCATGACCAGAGGCTTGCCGGCAAAGGCGGCGTCCGCCTCCACCGGCGGACTCGCGATACGCCCCGCAAAGGCTCTTCCGCACAAGCTTGATACCCGGGCGAAAAATTGATCCGGTGCGGGAGCTGGAGGTGCCGCGGTGGCGCACGCCGCGAGCGCGAGCATTAGGAAGAGGGAAGACCGCGTCATGGCGCTGTCGCTAAAACGAATGGCGCCCGGGCGCGAGCGCCTTTTCCTCCGCCCGGGTTCGGATCGTCAGCACGACGCCATTTGCAACGCTGAATGCGAGCGCCGTCTCCCACAGACCGAAGCGAGCGGCAGCACTGCGATCTCGGCGGCGACAACCGCGCAAGCTCCTTGGCGTCCGCTACGGACGTGCGGGGGCACGGCGGTTCCGAGCGAAAGAAGGGCGACCGGAATGGGTGGGTGGCTTGACACGCGAGACTCGATTGGCTGAACGCCGCACTAGCCCAAAAGTTGGTTGCGGTTAAAAACCAAAAAAGGAGGTATCGATGCGGCCCTGTTTGCTTACGCTTCCGGCCCTGCTGCTCGCCGGCTGCAACGCCGTTGGCGAGGGAATTACTAGCGGCAACAGCGCCGCTCCTGCAGCCACGGCCGCGGCTGCGGCCACCGGGCAAGGCTTCGCC
>JALYGI010000058.1 GCA_030777185.1 Pseudomonadota bacterium | reverse complement strand
TCCAGATGCTGCGTGCCGCCGGCCATGAACTTGACGTTCTGGCCCTTGGCGATCCGCCCGTCGATCACGCGGATGAGGATGACGACGCCGAGATAGGGGTCGTACCAGCTGTCGACCAGCATGGCTTTCAAGGGCGCGTCGCGGTCGCCCTTGGGAGGGGGAATGCGGGTGACGATCGCTTCCAGCACCTCGTCGATACCGATGCCGGACTTGGCTGAGGTCAGCACTGCATCGTCGGCGGGAAGGCCGACAATATCCTCGATCTCTTTACGGACCTTGTCCGGCTCGGCGGCGGGAAGGTCGATCTTGTTGATGACGGGGACGATCTCATGATCGTGCTCGATCGACTGGTAGACGTTGGCGAGCGTCTGCGCCTCGACCCCCTGCGCCGCGTCCACCACCAGCAGCGCGCCCTCGCAGGCGGCGAGGCTGCGCGAGACCTCATAGGCGAAGTCGACATGGCCGGGCGTGTCCATGAGGTTCAGGACATAATCCTTGCCGTCCTTGGCCTGGTAATCGAGCCGCACCGTCTGCGCCTTGATCGTGATCCCGCGCTCCTGCTCGATCTCCATATTGTCGAGCACCTGCCCGTGCGTCATCTCGCGCTCGGTGAGCCCGCCGGTGCGCTGGTTCAGCCGGTCGGCGAGCGTCGACTTGCCATGATCGATATGGGCGATGATGGAGAAGTTGCGGATTCTGCTGAGGTCGGTCATCTGATTTTCTGGAAAGAGGTTGCCGCGCCCTAGAGCACTTCCCGAAAAAGTGGGAACCGGTTTTTCGGCCGGTGAAGTGCTCCAGAGATAGATCTGGAGCCTTTCTGATCCGACAAGGCGATCCCGCCTTGTCAGGAAAGGCTCTAGCAGGAGGGGCGGGCGAGGCAAAGTGCGGCTGGCGCAGGCGGACGGCCGGCAGGGCCTTGCTCGGCCAGGATGAAGGGCAGGGCTTCGACAGACTCAGCCCGAATGGGACGGGTGCTTCGCCCTGAAGCCGAACGGGCCCACCCGCTTCAGTCGAAGGCGAGACCCAGCTCCCGGCCTCGATGCAGAACGCGGACGATGCTCACGACCTCGCCCTCAACTCGGAAGGCGATCACTGCGCGCCGTTCGAACGGGATGGTGCGCAAGCCTTCAGCAAGGTCGTCGCGAGGCGTGGCGCGGTTCGGAAACTCCGCTAAGGTCAGGCAGGCTTTGCGAAGACGCGCTTGGTAGCCGTCAGCAACGTCTGCGCCGGCGGCTTCGGCGATGTAGCGATAGATGGCGAAAAGGTCGTCCAGCGCCTCCGGCGTGAACGAAACCTCAAATGTCACGCGCCGCCTTGTATTCCGCGATCCTGGTGTCGAGCTCTGCGAAGGCCTCGGCTGCGGGGACTGCCGGGCGGTCGGCAGCCAGGGCATCCGCTACCTTGGCCCTCATGATCGCGTCGAACGCTGCCTCTTCCCGATCGAGCGCTCGCAGGCCCGCGCGGACCACTTCGGACAAAGAATTGTAAGCGCCCGATTTGACCCGCGCCTCCGCGCGCGCAGCCAGCGGGCCAAGGGTGACGCTGAGGGGCTTGTTGGCACGCATGGGCACGAAGCATCCTGTATGACAAAATCATACATAAGCGGTGAAGCAGGCTTATTTCAAGTCAGGCAGGGCTGGGCGCAGCCATCAAGCCCAAGCGGAGGCCCAGCTCAGGCCATGGTCACGCAGGGGCTGGTCTCGCCGCGGCCGTTGCTGCCCCATTTGCGGAAGCCCTTGGAATCCACGTGAAAGCGCATTCCCGAGTAGAAGCCGAGGCCGATATCGTAGCCGGAACCGCGCCAATTGTGGATTCGGCAGAGGCTTCGGATCATCTCATTCCGGCCGATCTGGCGGACCGGGGTGAGATCGAGCGCGAAGAAATGGCGGTGGGCGCTCGCCTTGGCGCCGCCCGAACATTGGTTGAGATCGGCGTTGCGATAGCCGGACAGCGCCTGGACGTCGCCGATCACGGGCTCGACATGGTTTCGAACGAACTGCAGCGTCTCGGCGATGTGCTGCCATTCGGTGAAGGGAGCGACTTCGAAGCGGGGGCCGTTGCACTCGCGCCACATGCTGGCGGTGCGCAGGAGCTGCCAGGTGGGGACGACCTCATCCACCTTCTTCATGTCGAGGAAGGCCTTGAAGCCGAGCACCTGGGCGCGCGCCGCCGGGCTCTTGGCCAGCCAGGCAAGATAATCCGCGTGGCTCTGGCCCTCGGCCTTTTCCTGCGCCGCGGCGGGCGAGGCCATAGTGAGGGCGAAAATCGCGGCGATTCCAAGAAGTCGTCGCATGGCACCGATATAGTGTCGAAGCTCCGGACTTGAACCCTTCGAGGCCGGAGCTACCATCACCCCTGTTAACCAAGAAAAGCGGGGGAAGTTTCATGGGGCACAAGCTGTTAGCGGCCGTTGGGGCGCTTTTTGCGGTCGCCGGCTGCGCGCCGGCCGGGCAGCAGGGTGCCGTGCCTGCCGCGGCGACGGCGGGAACGTTGCTGGTCGGGAACAAGGGCGAAGACACGGTCAGCTTCGTCGATCTTGCCAGCGGGCGCGAGGCGGCGCGGGTCCCGACCGCTCGGATGCCGCACGAAATCGCGGTGTCGCCGGACGGGCGGCAGGCGGCGGTGGTGGCCTATGGCGGGCGCACGATCGACATCTTCGACTTAGGGACTAGGGCGCGGGTCCGCCGGATCGATCTTTCACCCAATGAAGGGCCGCACGGGCTCGTCTGGCT
>JALYGI010000057.1 GCA_030777185.1 Pseudomonadota bacterium | reverse complement strand
CCCGGTTCGCTGCCCGGCGAAAGCGAGACGCAGGTTTTCCTTCAGACTGCCGACGGCCGCCCGGTTTCGCTGAGCGTGCTGCGCCGCCCCGGGGAGACGCCGCGCTGGGCCTTCGCGCTCGGCGAGATGGTCGATGACGCGGCGGAGCCGCCCAAACCGAACAGCCTCCTCTGGTACCGGCTCGCCTGCACCCTCCCGTCCGCTTTGCCTCTCCACAGCCTCAACGAGGCTGAGCAGGAGCAACGCGCCGCGATTCAGGCCGATTACCGGCTGGTTATCGAGCAGCTTGGCCCCTGCGTGCGCAGTCGGGGGTGAAGGGAATCCGGCTATACCGAATCGAAAGCCCCATTGGCGCCCCTGGCCTAAGCGTTAGGGCAAAGACGATCAGGCTTCAAAAGGAGGAGAGCTCGACTCCGACCCCCGCGCAATCGGGATAGATGTCGGGCTTCCGAGTCGACACGCGCAGCGCGGTCACGCCTCGCCGCGCCGCGACCAGCTCGTAGATCGCCCGGACGAGCGTCTCCTGGAGATTGTACCTTTGGCTCGAAGCGAGGGCTCCGATCTCCGCGCGAAGAAAGTCGTAATCCCATGCGGCCGAGGCCTTGTCCTCGAGCGCGAACGAGGCTTCGTCGAGCCAGACTTCCACCGTCACGGTGAGCCGCTGCGGGCTTCCGACCTCGAAGTCGTGGAAACCGATATCGACCGGGAGCTGATAATCCTCGAGCACGATCTTGCGCGTCCGCGGCTTCAGCGCGTCCGGTACGAGGCCGTCGATCTTGGTGAATTCATTCATGGTCTTGCTCCAGGAACTGGACGTCACGCGGCAGCGACAGGAAACGCTGTCCGGCATCGAGGGTGATGATCTGCCCCGTCAGCGTGGGGGTGGAGATGATGAAGCGCAGCGCGGCGACGATCTGGTCGACTTCGACGCCCCTCCCCAAGGCGTTCAGCCTGTGCACCTTGCTGAAATTTTCGCGGCTCTGCGGTCCGGAAACCAGCGTCACAGAAGGGGCGATTGCACACACTCTGATCCCGCGCGCCGCAAGGGCACGAGCGGTGAGCTCGGTGAGCCCCGCAAGGCCCATCTTCGAGATCGTATAAGTGAAGAAGTCCGGATTTGGCTGGGCAAGCTTGGCATCGATGAGGTTCACGATCAGCCCCCCCGCGTCTCCAGCCTCCTCTGCGGCCGCGCGCGCGAATGCCTGGGACAGCAAAGCCGGAGCCCTGAGGTTGATCGCCTGGTGTGCGTCCCAGCGCTCGACGGTGAAATCGTCGGCACTGTCATAAACGAACTGCGAGGCATTGTTGACGAGCAGGCGCACCGGAGGAAGCCCGGCCGCGGACGCGAAGATCGTTCCTGCTGCATCGGGCTCAGCCAGGTCGGCGGCTATCGCGACCGCATTGCCGAGCTCCTCGGCCAAGGCGCGGCCGAGGCCAAGCGAACGGTTGCAGTGGATGACCAGATGCCAGCCGTCGGCACTCAGCGCGCGCGCGATCTCAGCGCCGATCCGCTTGGCGCCGCCGGTCACGATCGCAGTGCGCGGTCCGTGGAATTCGGGGCTCATCGCGCGGCGATAGGAGCGACGAGCGTGGGCGGCAAGCTTTGCGCTCGCCACTCTCGTCGCCTAGAGCCTTTCCCGACAGGGCGGGAATCGCCCTGCCGGATCAGAAAGGCTCAAGATTCATGTCTGGAGCACTTCCCGCCCGAAAAACCGGTGCCCACTTTTTCGGGAAGTGCTCTAGCTATAGGCGATGCCCATGCCTGAACCGCCATCGGACCTTGCTGCCCTCCCTCTGGCCGAGATCGCCCGCCTGGCGGCGGAAAAGAAGCTTCCCCCGGTCGAAGAGTGGAACCCGACGCATTGCGGCGACAGCGCCATTCGGATCGCGCGCGACGGCACTTGGTATCATGAGGGCAGCCCGATTGGACGCCAGGCGATGGTGCGGCTTTTTTCCACAATCCTGCGCCGCGAGCCCAACGGCCGCTTCGTTCTCGTCACTCCGGTCGAGAAGCTCGACATCGAGGTCGAGGACGCGCCCTTCACCGCGGTCGAGCTCAAGACGGAAGGCGAGGGCCGGACACGTTCGCTCGCCTTTCGTCTGAACACGGGCGACCTGGTCGTTGCCGGCCCCGAAAATCCGCTTCGCTTCCCGTCAGGCGAGGACGGTCCGCACCCCTATTTGCGGGTCCGCCGCGGCCTTGACGCTCTGGTGGCGAGGCCGGTTTATTACGAACTCGCCAACCTTGCCTTGGCGGAAGGCGCCGATCCGGCGGGCCTCTGGAGCAGCGGCACCTTCTTCCCGATGGGCGCCGCATGAGTCTCGCATCGAGCCTGAGA
>JALYGI010000056.1 GCA_030777185.1 Pseudomonadota bacterium | reverse complement strand
TAACCGCATTGAGCGCCGCGGCAAAGCCGCGCCGTCGATCCGCTCCGCCGGTGGGCCGCCGAGTGGTCGCCCGGTCTGGCGCTGATCCGCGCCCAAGGTCGGATTGCATTCGCAATCCGACCTTGGTCTGAGGCGCTCAGACGACCCCGTAAGCCAGCATGGCGTCGGCAACCTTCTTGAAGCCTGCGATGTTCGCACCCTTCACATAATCGATATAGGTGTCGCTGACGCGGCCATAGGCAGAGGCGCGGTCATGGATGCCGTCCATGATGTCCTTGAGGAGCTGCTGGAGCTCGGCCTCCTTCCAGCTCATGCGGGCGCTGTTCTGGCTCATTTCCAGCCCGGAGACGGCAACACCGCCGGCATTGGCCGCCTTGCCAGGCGCGAACAGGATCTGCGCCTCCTTGAACACGTGCACGCCCTCGAGATCGGTCGGCATGTTGGCGCCTTCCGACACCGCGATGCAGCCGTTCCTGACGAGCGCTCGGGCATCTTCCCCAAGCAACTCGTTCTGAGTGGCGCAGGGAAGCGCAACATCGCATTCGATGCCCCAGGGGCGCTTGCCCGCGTGGAAGGTCGAGCCGGTAAATTCGTCGGCATATTCCGAGATGCGGCCGCGGCGCTTGGTTTTGTGCGCCTTTACCCAGTCGATCTTCTCCTGGGTGATGCCTTCAGGATCGTGGATGAAGCCTTCCGAATCCGAAAGGGTCAGCACCTTTCCGCCGAGTTGCGTCACCTTTTCAGCGGCATGCGTGGCGACGTTGCCGGAGCCTGAAATGACGGCGCGCTTGCCGACCAGATCCTGCCCGCGCGTCTTCAGCATATTCTCGAGAAAATAGACGGCACCGTAGCCGGTCGCCTCGGTCCGGATCAGCGATCCGCCATATTCAAGGCCCTTCCCGGTGAGCACGCCGGTAAACTGGTTGGTGATCCGCTTATACTGGCCGAACATATAGCCGATCTCGCGGCCGCCCACCCCGATGTCGCCGGCGGGAACGTCCACGTCCGCGCCGATGTGGCGATAAAGCTCGGTCATGAAGCTCTGGCAGAAGCGCATGACTTCATTGTCGCTCTTGCCCTTGGGATTGAAGTTGGCGCCGCCCTTGCCGCCCCCCATTGGCAGGCCGGTGAGCGCGTTCTTGAAGGTCTGCTCGAAGGCGAGAAATTTCAGAACGCTTTCGGTGACGGTCGGGTGAAAGCGGATGCCGCCCTTGTAGGGGCCGATCGCATTGTTGTTTTGGACCCGCCAGCCGCGCTGGACGCGGATATTGTTATTGTCGTCCTCCCAGACCACGCGGAAGGAGACCACCCGGTCAGGCTCGGCGATGCGGCGGAGGATCTGCCAGCGGTGATACTCCTCCTTGTCTTCGATGAACTCGAAAATGTCCTCTGCGACCTCCTGGACCGCCTGGACGAATTCGGTTTGACCCGGATTGCGGCGCTTCACCCCCTCCATGAAGCCGTTGAGATCGACATGGTCCGACGCGCTGCGCGGGATACCTCCCCCTCTGTTCATGTTCCGCTCCCTGCTCGCTATTGAATGCTCTGCCCCGGGCGTCTCGCCCCGAGTCGAGAACCCACCATGCATAACATGAATCAGCCAAAATGAAGCAGGGTGAGAGCCGGCGCCAAGCAGGTTGGTCGCGCACTTTTACTTGTTGGTCGATTGAAGAAAATCAGCCTCCGTCGAGGATGGCTTCGATCTTTTTGTTGACCTCGTCGATCGGAGCCATGCCGTCGACTCTGCGGACGAGATCTCTCGCCTCGTAATAGGGAAGGATCGGCGCCGTCTTCGCGCGATACTCGCCGAGGCGCTGGCGCACGGTGTCGGCATTGTCGTCGGGGCGGCGCTTGAACCGGTCGTTGCCGCAGACGTCGCACAGGGTTTCGATCTTCGGGAGCTTGTAGCGATCGTGATATCCCTCCCCGCACTTGGTGCAGGAGAAGCGCCCGGTGATGCGCTCGACAAGCGCGTCCTCGTCGACCGCAAGCTCGATGACATGGTCGAGCTTGCGCGCGCGATCGGACAGAATCGTGTCGAGCGCCTCCGCCTGCGCCTGTGTCCGCGGATAGCCGTCGAAGATGACACCCCTCTCGGTATCCGGCTCATCGAGCCGATTGCCGAGGATCTGGGACATGAGATCGTCCGGAAACAGCTTTCCCGCCTTCATGATCTCGTCGGCCATCCTGCCGATCTCAGTTCCCGCCTTCACCGCCGCGCGCAGCATGTCGCCGGTCGAGACCTGCACCATGCCGCGCTCCTGCTCGAGGCGCGAGGCCTGGGTGCCCTTCCCTGCCCCTGGCGGCCCGAGCAGGATGATGTTCATCCGAGAGTGCCCCGCTTGGCCCGAAGCATCAGCGCGCCCGACCGCCCTTCAGCTTCGCCTTCTTGATGAGGTCGCCATATTGGTGGGCGATGAGGTGGCTCTGGATCTGAGTCACGGTATCCATCGTCACGTTGACCACGATGAGCAGGCTGGTGCCGCCCAGATAGAAAGGAATGCCGGCCCGAGCGATCAGGAATTCGGGAACAAGGCAGATAACCGTCAGATAGGCGGCGCCGATCACGGTGATCCGGGTCAGGACGTAGTCGAGATATTCCTCCGTCCGCTTGCCCGGCCGAATACCGGGAATGAAGCCGCCATAGCGCTTGAGATTGTCCGCAGTCTCCTCCGGGTTGAACACCACGGCTGTGTAGAAAAAGCAGAAGAAGACGATGCCGGCGCCGTACAGGAACATGTAGAGCGGCTGACCGTGCTGCAGCGCGGTCGTGACGGTGATCAGAATGTCGCCCCAGGTGCTCTCGCCCTCGGTCCGGTTGCCGGCGAATTGCGCGATGGTGAGCGGCATCAGCAGCAGCGACGAGGCGAAGATCGGAGGGATCACGCCTGCGGTGTTGATCTTCAGCGGCAAGTGCGAGCGCTCCGCCTGCATCGCTCCGCGCGCCGTCTGGCGCTTCGGATATTGGATGAGCACTCGGCGCTGGGCACGTTCCATGAAGCAGATGAACAGGATCAGCACGGCCGCGAGTGCGAGCACGCCCATGATCGCCAGCGGCGACAAGGTACCGGTGCGGCCGCCTTCGAAGGCCTGGGCAAGCGCGGTGGGAAGCTGGGCGACGATACCCGCCATGATGATGAGCGAGACGCCGTTGCCGATGCCGCGGCTGGTGATCTGCTCGCCCAGCCACATCAGGAACATGGTGCCGCCGACGAGGCTGACGACCGTCGTGATGCGGAACATCATGCCCGGGTCGATGACGGCGGAGCCGCCCTGCTGCGCACCCCACCCTTCGAGGCCGACGGCGATGAAATAGCCCTGGATCGCGCAGAGCAGAACCGTTCCATAGCGCGTATATTGGTTGATCTTCTTTCGGCCGCTCTCGCCTTCCTTCTTGAGCGCCGCGAGCGTCGGCGACATCGAGGTCGCGAGCTGCACCACGATCGATGCGGTGATGTAGGGCATCACGCCGAGCGCGATGAGGCTCATGCGCTCCAGGCTGCCGCCCGAGAACATATTGAAGAAATCAAGCACGCCGCCGCGGGTCGTCTGGAACAGGTTGTTGAGCGCCCGCGGATCAATGCCGGGAAGCGGAACGAAGCTCAGCAACCGGAACACGATGAGGGCGCCGAGCGTGAACCACAGGCGCTTCTTGAGGTCGGCCGCCTTGGCGAAATTCGCCAGGCTGATATTGGCGGCCATGTTTTCGGCTGCTGATGCCATTTGTTCTTGGGACCTTCGGAAAAGCAATGCGGCGGGAGGACAGATCGTCCCCCCGCCGCTTCATATAATGGCCGCTTCCGGCTTGTCAGCCTCTGGCGGTGCGAAGCGCGGGGCTCAGCCCTTTTTCTTCGCGCTGCCCTTCTTGGCCGCAGCCTTTTCGGAAGCGGGGACGACTTCGATCAATTCCACCGAGCCGCCGGCAGCTTCAACCGCCTGACGCGCGCCCGCCGACGCACCGGCAACGCGGAAGGTGAGCGCCGTCGTGAGCGCACCCTTGCCGAGCAGACGGACGCCGTCCTTGCCGCCACGGGCAAGACCCGCGGCTTGGAGAGCGGCCTGATCGATGGTGCCGTCGGTGGCGAGCTTGCCCGCATCAATCACCTTCTGGATCGCACCCAGGTTCACCTCGGCATAATCCTTGGCGAAGATGTTGTTGAAGCCGCGCTTCGGCAGCCGCATGTGGAGCGGCATCTGGCCCCCCTCGAAGCCGAAGATCGAGACGCCCGAACGGCTGGTCTGGCCCTTCTGGCCGCGGCCGGCGGTCTTTCCAAGGCCGGAGCCGATGCCGCGGCCAACGCGGACGCGGGACTTGCGGGCACCTTTATTGTCGCGGAGTTCGTTCAGATTCATGTTTTTGCACTCGCTTTCGCTTTTGTCGCGCTGGTTTCGAGTCACTCCGCAGATGCGGAGCAACGGCGGTGGCAGATTACTCTGCCACCGACACCATATGCTGCACCTTCTTGATCATGCCGCGAACCTCCGGAGTGTCCGTCAGCTCGACCGTGCGGTGCATCTTGTTGAGGCCGAGGCCGATCAGCGTCTGACGCTGGTTGGGCGTGCGGCGGATCGGGGATCCGGT
>JALYGI010000055.1 GCA_030777185.1 Pseudomonadota bacterium | reverse complement strand
CAGCTCGAGCACAACCTCCGCGTTCTCCGGCTCGTCAACGACACTGCCCTCGCGGCCTCTCGCATCAGGGCCGCCCAGGCCAGCTTCGGATCAACCCCGATCCGGCGCGGGCGAAGGCGCTGCAGGCGCTCGCGGACAGGCTCATCACACCACGCATCCGCTACAGCCAGCCTGGCCTCCAGTCCCATGTCACCTACCTTTACGGCGCCACCAACGCGACCGACCAGAAGGTTGGCCGCGATGCGATCGAGCGCTACGGCGTCCTGCGCCAGCAGATCGACGCCTTGATCGGAGAGTTGAATGGGGTCCTGGGCCCGCCGACAGACGCCGACCTGCAGCGCTACGTCCGATCGGGGAATGCCTCCTGAGCACTCCGCTTGGAGCGCGCTATCACGGCAATCTGCGGCCATCCCGATCAACGGCCGGTAGCGCTGACGCTTAGCCGATCCGAAGGCCGACGCGGATGGGCGGCTCATCGATTTTTGGAGGCTATTCGAACGTCATGAACGACAAAGCATCTCCATCCACTCGGGTCGTGCTCCTGTCCGAACCGGGCGGGCCTGAACAGTTGCGCGTCGAGAGAGTATCTCTGGCGTCGGTCGGCCCCAACGAGGTTCGCGTCCGACAAACCGCCGTCGGGGTCAATTACCACGACGTCTACGTCCGCTCCGGTCTCTACAAAACCTTGGCGCTGCCGGGCGTGCCCGGCATCGAGGCTGTCGGCGTGGTGGAAGAAGTCGGGGCGAGCATAACCCGCTTCGAAGTGGGAGAACGGGTCGGCTATGTCTCTCCCGCTTATGGAGGTTATGCGGAACGCCGGAATATTCCAGCCGACCTGGTCCTGAAGCTACCTGCCACCGCTATGACGGACCCCGAACTGGCCGGCAGTCTGCTTAGAGCACTCACTGCGTGCATGCTGGTGAAGCGGGTTCATCCTGTGAAGGCAGGCGAATTTGTTCTGGTCCATGCTGCAGCCGGTGGGATGGGGCAGATGCTTTGCCGATGGGCGAGCAAACTTGGCGCAACGGTGATCGGCACGGTGGGCAGCCCGCCGAAAGAAGAGATCGCCCGTGCGGCCGGGGCACGGCATGTAATCCTGTACAGGGAGGAAGATCTCGCACTCCGGGTCCAGGAGATTACCAAAGGGTCTGGAGTAGAGGTCGTATACGACGCGATCGGTGCAGACACCTTCCACGGGAGTCTGGCAGCGCTAAGCTTCTGCGGGCACCTCGTAAACTATGGCCAAGCTTCCGGTCCAGTAGACCCGGTCGCGCTCTCTACTCTGGCAGCGCGATCGCTCTCGCTGTCGCGGCCGATCCTCTTTCACTACATGCGCACCCCTGATCTGCTCGCTGCGCTTGCCTTTGAGGCCTTTGCGGCTTTTGCAGATGGCCTTATTCAGCCTGTCGCGCCACTCGAGCTTTCCCTGGAGGAAGCCGGGGAGGCCCACCGGGTGCTTGAAAGCGGGCGAAGTCCTGGAGCCATCGTCCTCATTCCCTGAGAGGATTAGAGGCTATGGTCGGGAACGAGGCGCATGCGCCTGCGGCTCAAGCCCAAGCTGCAGATGAGCACTTCACCCTGTCGCCATGAGCTGTGAGCGTTCTGGATCCAGGACATCCATGGTCCACCCGAACGGATCCGCCGTCTGTCGCGTCTGGATCGTCAGCAGCCGGGCTCGGAGCCGATCTGAAATGGCTGTGTCCGGCGTGCGGTAGACTTGCCCGTCTGCGTCGCACAATTCCGATACGGGAGTTACGATGGCAGCGGTGCCAGTGGCGATCACTTCGGTGCACTTTCCGTTGGTGATGTCGCCGAGCAGCTCGTCGATCGGCATCGGCCGCTCGTGCACCACCATGCCCTCGGAGCGGGCCAGGGCAATGACTGAATCGCGCGTCACACCCGCAAGGATCGAGTCGGTCAGCTGCGGCGTGTGCAATTCTCCGTCGATGACGGCGAACATGTTCATGCCGGAGAATTCATCGATCAGCCGCCGCTCGATTGGATCAAGCCAAAGCGCCACCATGAACCCCTGCTGGATCGCCAGGCTCGTCGCGCGCATGGCCGCTGCGTAGTTTCCGCCGGTCTTGGCGGCTCCCACGCCGCCTCGCGCCGCCCGCACATCCTGGCGCTCGATCCGCGCAGTCATTGTTCCACCGCTTGAGTAAGGGTCGGAAGGGCTGGCCAGCACCATGAAGCGAAATTCGCTCGAATTGCAGACGGTGTAGCCGCCTTCGGTGGAGAAGAGCGTCGGACGCATGTAGAGCGACGCTCCCTCCTGCTGCGGAATGATGTCTGCGCAAATGCTTGCCACTGCGCTGAGCCCTTGTAGGAAGAGGGCTTCCGGCACGGGTGGCATGCCGATCCTGGTCGCGCTCGCGACAAAGCGACGATGATTTTCGAGCGGCCGGAAAAGATGCGGAGGCGCCGTCCCGGCACGATACGCCTTCATGCCCTCGAAAACTGTCTCGGCAAATTGGACCGTTCGCGAATTGGGCAGGATCGAGATTGGCCCGAACGGAAGCAGTTCACCGGCATCCCACCCGCCATCGCGATATTCGGCGCTGAACATAACGGGGGCGGGGACGACCCCGAAACCGAGGGTCGCAGGAGCGGAGAATGAGGCGAGTGCGGCGTCGACACCCTCTGCTGTGGAATATGGCGCCACCCGCTCCATCAAAACAGGCTCCTGTTCCATGCGCCGTTGACCGAAATGGAGGTCCTCGTGACATAACTCGCCTGTCCCGAACCGAGGAATGCAGCCACCGCCGCAAATCGCTGAGCTGTGCCTGGCCGCTCGGCGTGTATCTGCGCCTCCCCGCCGCTATCGCGAAGCTCCTTGCCCACGATCTGCAGGTCCATCTTATTTGCCCCGCAAATAAGCGTCGGTGCCATCGATCCAGTCGGCTCTGGGCGGATTGAAGACGTCCAGTTCAAAGGTTTCTTCGAGAGCCTCCGCGCTGTGGAGCAGGTCGCCTGGAATGAAGAGGACTTCGCCAGCGCGGACAATCACCTCCTCGTCCTGCTCCTCGCCGAAGAGAAAACGCAGGGCGCCACTGATCATATAGGTGACCTGCTCATTGTGGTGACGATGAGCGGGAACGATATTGCCTTTCGGAATCGTGATTTGGGCGATCATCAGCTGACCGGACGTGACGAAGCGGCGCGAGATGGTGCCGGCCATCTGCTCCAGCTTCACATCCTCCCAAGACCAGACCTTAGGCTTCTGGGTATCGGTCATTTTTATTTCTCCACGGGGATAATTTTGGCTGCGCCACGCCCGAAGATGGTGCGCTCATGAGGTTTGAAGAGAGCAGCAGGGTTAGGGGCCGCGTCAAGTGAGCATCGATGGAACGACCAAGGTCCGCAATGGGTGGAAACCGGACCCTCGGCTGAATGATGGGCGGAAAGCGGACGCTCGGCTGCGTTGAGGGTACTGGCTTATTGCGAACTGCTACGCGGCTGCGGACGTTGATCCACCTGAGCCTCCGACGAAAGGGAACCTCATGAGTAAAGCGATGCTGGCCTTCGGCATGTTCCTGGCCGTGGCCTGGGTCGTCTTGGCATTGATCACCGCCCAAGCTCTGCTCGAGCTGGGGCCAGCGGACGCTTTCAGAACCTTCGTCGGCGATTACCGCCACCCGTGGCGAGCGCAATTCTACAGCGACTTTTCTCTCCACCTGGTGCTGACGGCAGCATGGGTTCTCTACCGCGCGCGAACGCCGGTGCTCGGAGCGGCCTACGCTTTTCTGGTGTTGAGCCTGGGCGCGCTCTTCACGATCC
>JALYGI010000054.1 GCA_030777185.1 Pseudomonadota bacterium | reverse complement strand
GCCCAAGGGCGAGAGACGGCCCGACATGTCGCTGTGGATGGTTACCCGTGCCTACGAACAGGTGCTGGGGAGGCCTGTCCGTTATATCGGCGAGTGCGTGGGATCGCTCGCGGCCGAGACTGTCCGTCAGATGCAGCCGGGCGACGTCGCGATCCTCGAAAATACCCGATTTCATGCGGGGGAGGAGAAGAACGACCCTGAGCTCGCTCGCGCAATGGCGGAGCTCGGCGACTTCTACGTCAACGACGCTTTCTCCGCCGCTCACCGCGCCCACAGCTCCACCGAGGCCCTGGCGCACCTTCTGCCCGCTTATGCCGGCCGCTCGATGGAAGCGGAGCTGAAGGCGCTTGAGAAGGCTTTAGGCGAGCCGGAGCGGCCTGTGGCGGCAGTTGTCGGCGGCGCCAAGGTCTCCACGAAGCTCGATGTGCTCCGCAACCTCGTCGCGAAGGTCGATCACCTGATCATCGGCGGCGGCATGGCGAACACTTTCCTGGCGGCCCGCGGCCTCGATGTCGGCAAGTCGCTGTGCGAGCACGACCTCAAGGACACTGCATTGGCGATATTGGAGGCGGCCGAGCGGGCGAACTGCACGGTGCATCTGCCCTATGACGTCGTGGTGGCAAAGGAGTTCGCCGCCAACCCGCCCACCTTACGCACCTGCAATGTTCACGAAGTCGCCGCGGACGAGATGATCCTGGACGTCGGCCCGGCAGCTGTCGAAGCGCTCGCCGACGCGCTGAAGACCTGCCGCACCTTGGTGTGGAACGGGCCGCTCGGTGCGTTCGAAACTCCCCCGTTCGACCGTGCGACGGTGGCGCTTGCCCAGACGGCCGCTGCGCTTACCCAGAGTGGATCGCTGGTTTCGGTGGCCGGCGGCGGCGATACGGTTGCGGCGCTCAACCACGCAGGCGTGGCGGACGATTTCACCTTTGTTTCAACCGCCGGCGGCGCCTTCCTGGAATGGATGGAAGGCAAGGAGCTGCCGGGCGTCGAAGCCTTGAAGCGATAGAAGGACAAGTGAATGCAAGATTCCGAAATGCTGGCGAAGATCAGAGAAGGCCGGGGCTTCATTGCAGCGTTGGACCAAAGCGGCGGTTCCACTCCTAAAGCTCTCAAGGGCTATGGAGTGGAGGAGGGCGCCTGGTCGACCGAAGAGGAAATGTTCGGCCTGATCCATGACATGCGGGTTCGGATCATCACGTCGCCCGTGTTTACCGGTGAGAAGGTGATCGGCGCCATCCTGTTCGAGCGGACCATGGACGGCGAGGCCGAAGGCAAGCCGGTGCCCCAGCTTTTGAAGGAGCGCGGCGTCGTTCCGTTCATCAAGATCGACAAAGGCCTCGAAGGCGAGGAGAAGGGCGTTCAGCTCATGAAGCCGATCCCCGAGCTTGACGGCTTGCTGAGCCGGGCCAAGGGCCTCGGCATGTTTGGAACCAAGGAGCGTTCGGTTATCAACCTTGCCAATCGCGAAGGCATAGCTGCCGTCGTCAGGCAGCAGTTCGAGCTGGCCGCCCAAGTTCTCGCGGCAGGCTTGGTTCCGATCATCGAGCCGGAAGTGAACATCAAGAGCGCGCAGCGCGCAGAGGCCGACCAGATCCTGCTCGATGAATTGCAGAAGGCACTTGATGGGCTGGCCGAAGCCGAAGTGATGCTGAAGCTCTCCATTCCGGCCAATGCCGGGCTGTTCGAGCCGCTCGTAAACCATCCGCGGGTTCTCCGCGTGGTCGCGCTGTCGGGCGGATACAGCCGGCCCGAGGCCTGCGCAGAGCTTGCCAAAAACCGCGGCATGATCGCCAGCTTCTCGCGAGCTTTGCTTGAAGAGCTGCGGCATGGGATGAGCGATGAGGAGTTTGACGACGCCCTCAGGCGGGCCATCGACGAGATCTACCAGGCTTCCACCGTCAAGACCGCCGCTTGACCCGGCGTTTGCGGGCTTGATCTTCGCGCCTTTGGTCCACCGCTATCTGGCTCGGCAGTTCGCGCGGCCGCGGGGTGTTGCAGGCCGCTGGATTTTCGGAGCCTGGCTCGACCGGACGAGCCAGGGGATGAACGCGCTGGCGCTTCGCCTGCTCGATATCGGCTCGCACGATCGGGTGCTGGAGGTCGGTTTCGGCGGGGGCGGTCTCTTCGGCGCCATCCTCGCTGCCAGACCGGCCGCGGCGATCGGCGTCGACCTTTCTGAAGAGATGGTGGCGCGAGCCTGCCGCCGCTTCCGCCGGGAGGTCGCAGAAGGTCGGGCGCAGATCCTGCTCGGCTCGGCCGAGCGCCTGCCCGTGAAGGATGGTGCGGTCGACAAGGCCTGCAGCCTCAACAGCATCTACTTCTGGACGGACCCGGCGGCGGCGATGGAGGAGTTGGCGCGTGTGCTTCGTCCGGGCGGCGCTCTGCTGCTGGGCTTCGAGGCGCCGGAGACCTTGCGTGCCTGGCCGGGCCACCGGTACGGCTTCACCGTCTACGATCCAGTCGAGGTGGTCAGGCTGGCAGCGAACGCCGGTTTCGGCAATGCCGAGGTCCATCAGGGCCTTGAGCCCAAATTCGGCAAGATATTCTGCGTGAAGGTAGAGCGCCTCTGATGGACGACGACGACCTCACCCTCGATCCCGATTTCGCCCGCCGCTTCCAGCAGGGGGCGCGTCCGGATTGCCAGCTCTATCTCATCTCGCCTCCGCAGCTCGATGCCGCGTTCGCTGACAGCCTAGCGGCGGCATTTTCCGGCGGGCCCGTGGCGGCATTCCAGCTGCGGCTCAAAGGCTATGACGATCATGCGATCGCGCGGGCAGCCGAGCCCTTGCAGCGCGTCTGCGCCGATTATGACGTCGCCTTCATTGTCAATGACAGCGTGAGCCTTGCCAAGCGCCTGGGCGCGGATGGTGTCCATCTCGGACAGAGCGACGGTGATCCGCGCGAAGCACGGAGGCTGCTTGGCCCAGGGGTGCAGATCGGCGTCACCTGCCACGACAGCCGGCACCTGGCGATGGAGGCGGGGGAGGCGGGAGCCGATTATGTGGCCTTCGGCGCTTTCTTCCCGACCGGGACCAAGGAAACCTTCCACCGTCCGGACCCGTCGATCCTGGGATGGTGGTCGGCGCTGTTCGAGATCCCCTGCGTCGCAATCGGCGGCATCACGCCTGCCAATGGTCGCTTGTTGGTGGAGGCCGGCGCCGATTTCCTGGCCGTCAGCAACGCCGTGTGGGGGCACGAGAAAGGTCCCGCCGCGGCCGTGCAGGCGTTCGGGGAAATTCTTAGCCGCTAACGCACTGCCTGCGCGATCATCGCGCGGAGGGTAAGCGCATCGTCGATCGCGTGGGCGTCAATGTCGTTGTTGAAGTAGCACCAGATCTCACGGCCGATCCGCGATTGCTCCACGATCCAGTCGGTCCAGCCGGTGAGGCCCTCGTCCGAGTAGCGGCCCCAATATTTGCCCTCGCCGCCATGGAAGCGGATGTAGGCGATCGGCCCCGCTGCCCATCTCGGCGTCGCCGAGCCCGGCATGTCGTGCACGCAAAAAGCGATTCCGCGTGCATCCAGCAAAGCCAGCACCTCCTCGCTGATCCAGCTCTTCTCCCGAAATTCGAACACATGCGTCAGATCGGCAGGGAGCAACGCCAAGAATTCCTCGATCCGCTCGCGGTTGAACGTCCATTTGGGCGGGAGCTGGTAGAGAATGGGGCCGATCGTGGGGCCGAGATTGCGGGCACGGCTGAGGAATTCCTCCACCGGCTCGGTGCAATCCTTGAGCTTCTTCATGTGGGTGATGAAACGCGGCGCCTTGACCGCATAGCGAAAGCCCTCCGGCGCCTGGTCGCGCCACTTCACGAAAGTCTCCGGCTTCGGCAAATGGTAGAAGCTGGTGTTGAGCTCGACCGTGCCGAACACGCTCGCATAATGATCGAACCAGCGCTTCACCGCCATCTTTTCCGGGTAGAAGCGGCCGCGCCAATGCCGGTAGTTCCAGCCCGAGCAGCCGACATGGATGGCGCCAGGTTCCATCGCGCCTGAACGGCATCGGATGGAAATAAGTTTCGCTTGCGACGTTTGACTTCAAACCGAGTTAGTTTGGAGCGTTGCGTGTCGAAGAATGATTTGTTGAATGCGTTCCTTCTCGGAACGATGGCCATCGCTGTGGCCGGCGCCGCTACCGCGCAGGATCCGGAGAAGGCAAAGGCGCCGGGTCAATCCAAACAATCTCAGCAGACCCATCAGCGTGCCCAGGACAAGAAGATCGACGGCAGTGTTTTCCACGCCCAGGTGCTGCTCGACCGAGCAGGCTTCTCGCCCGGTGTGATCGATGGGCTGGAGGGCGTCTCCTTCACTGCGGCGCTCGAGGGTTTCCAGGAGGCGCGCGGGCTCCAGGTCACCGGCGAGCTCGACCAGCCGACCCGCATGGCCCTTCTCCAGGACCGGGCGCCCTCCACGCGCATGCTCCGGATCGACGAAAGCGACGCGCAGGGACCCTTCACGCCCATTCCCGAGGAGCCCGAGCAGCAGGCGAAGATGGAGCGGCTCGCCTATCGCAACCTCCTTGAAAAGATTGCGGAGAAATTCCACACCTCGCCCGCGACAATTATCGCCTTGAACGATCCCAGGCAGCCGCTGCGTGCGGGCAGCGTGCTGCGGCTCCCCAACGTACTCCCGGCATCGCGCAGCTATGAGGGTGTGAAGCCGGACGTGGCGCAGCTCCTCAGCGACCTCAACGTCGATGCCAGGCAGCCCAAGGCGGAACGCGTGGTGGTCGACAAATCCGACAAGCTGGTCCGGGTTTATGACGAGGGCGCGCGCCTGATCGCCCAATTCCCGGCGACCCTCGGCAGCGTCAAGGACCCGCTGCCGCTCGGCAATTGGAAGGTGAACACGGTCGCCTATAACCCGCCCTTCAAATATCAGCCGAAGCTCTTCTGGGATGTCGAGGACAGTGAGAAGGAGCAGATGCTTCCGCCCGGGCCCAATGGTCCTGTCGGCGTCGTCTGGATCGATCTCAGCCGCGAGCATATCGGCATCCACGGCACCAACTCGCCCGAGACGATCAAGCGGGCGGAGAGCCACGGCTGCGTCCGCCTCACCAATTGGGATGCGGCGCGGCTGACGCGGATGATCGAGGATGGAATGGAGGTTGTTTTCCAGGCTTGAGCAGGCTGAAGCTCATCGGCAGCAACATCCTGACGGCGCTTGTCACGGCGGCGGCGACAAGCGCCTTCTGGGTCGTCGCTTTCAACAACGGCCCGGCAGGTGGCGGGGCGGAGACACGCGCAGCTGCTGCCGCTCGCGCCGATGCAAATGCCTCTGCAGGTCAGCCGGAAGTCTTCCTCGGCCCGACCGGCCTCGCCATTCCGGTCGCCGGAGTGAAGGCGTCCGATCTTGTCGACACCTACAAACAGGCTCGCTCAGGCGGAGCGCGCATCCATGATGCGATCGACATCATGGCTCCGCATGGAAGGGCCGTGGTCGCCGCCGCTCCGGGCAAGGTCGAGAAGCTATTCTTCAGCAAGGGCGGGGGAGGGATTACCG
>JALYGI010000053.1 GCA_030777185.1 Pseudomonadota bacterium | reverse complement strand
GCGATCATGGCGACGCAGGCGAAAGCCTCATTGACCTCGTAGAGGTCGACATCGCCGACCTCCCAACCCGCCTTCTCGAGCGCCTTGCGAACGGCAGGGACCGGGGCGCTGGTGAACAGGTTCGGGGCCTGGGCGTGGGCGGCGTGGCTGACGATGCGCGCCAGGGGCTGAACTCCCAGACGCTCGGCGACGCTCAAGCGGGTGAGGACGAGGGCGGCGGCGCCATCGGAGATGGACGAGGCGTTGGCGGCGGTGATCGTGCCGTCCTTGGCAAAGGCGGGCTTCAAACCTGGGATCTTCTCGGGGTTGGACTTGCCGGGCTGCTCGTCGCAGGTCACCACATCCTCGCCCTTGCGGCTCTTCACCGTCACCGGGGTCGTTTCGCGATCGAAGGCTCCGCTCTGGATCGCTTGCGTCGCACGGCGGAGGGACTCGATTGCATATTCGTCCTGGTGCGCGCGGGTGAACTGATATTCGCGCGCCGCATCCTCGGCGAAGGTGCCCATCGCGCGGCCGCGGTCGTAAGCGTCCTCCAGCCCATCGAGCATCATATGGTCGTAGACGGTGTCGTGGCCGATCCGGGCGCCGGCGCGGTGCTTCATCATCAAATAGGGGGAGTTCGACATCGACTCCATGCCGCCGGCCACAATGAGGTCGGCCGAGCGAGCGGCGAGCATGTCGTGCGCGAACATGGCGGCCTGCATCCCGGAGCCGCAGACCTTGTTGATGGTGGTCGCCTCCGTCGAGCGGGGAAGGCCGGCGCCGAGCGCCGCCTGGCGGGCCGGAGCCTGTCCGAGGCCCGCGGGAAGCACGCATCCCATGAAGATCTTGTCGACCTGGTCGCCCGAAACGCCCGCGCGCTCGACCGCGGCGGCGACGGCGGCGGCGCCGAGCTCGGTGGCGGAGGCGCCGGAAAGATTGCCTTGAAAGCTGCCCATCGGGGTGCGGGCATAAGAGAGGATGACGATCGGGTCGGTGGCGGCGGTCATGGCGGAAATGTCTCCGGGACGAGCGGAATTGGGTTGGGCTCACATAGGGCTCTAGGCCCGCTTGTTCAAATCCTCCGGCCTCTGCTAGGGCCGCTCCCCAACAGGAGAGACACATGCTCGATATCGGGCTCGACTTCGCCCTTGGCGAGATGGCCGATACCATCCGCGACACCACCGCCCGCTTCGCCGCCGACAGGATCGCTCCGCTCGCCGCGCGGATCGACGAGGAGGATTGGTTTCCGGTCGAGCTGTGGCCCGAAATGGGCGCGCTGGGGCTCCACGGCATCACCGTTGCGGAAGAGGATGGCGGGCTCGGGCTCGGCTATCTGGAGCATGTCGTGGCGCAGGAGGAGGTGGCGCGGGCGTCCGCCTCGATCGGCCTCTCCTACGGCGCGCATTCCAACCTTTGCGTCAATCAGATCCGCCGCTGGGCGAACCCGGAGCAAAAGGCAAAATATCTTCCGAAGCTCATCTCGGGCGAGCATGTCGGCAGCCTCGCAATGTCGGAAGCGGGAGCGGGTTCTGACGTCGTCTCGATGAAGCTCAAGGCCGACAAGGTGCAGGGCGGATATGTGCTGAACGGCACCAAATTTTGGATCACCAACGCGCCTTATGCGGACACGCTCGTCGTCTATGCCAAGACGGGGGAGGGGAGCAAAGGCATCACCACCTTCATCATCGAGAAGGATATGCCGGGCTTCTCGATTGGCCAGAAGATCGCGAAAATGGGGATGCGCGGCTCCCCGACTGCAGAGCTCGTCTTCAACGACTGCGAAGTGCCGGACGAGAATGTGATGGGTCCGGTCAACGGCGGCGTCGCCGTGCTGATGAGCGGGCTCGATTACGAGCGGACGGTTCTGGCCGGAATCCAGCTCGGGATCATGCAGGCCTGCCTCGATTGGACGCTTCCCTATGTCCGGGAGCGCAAGCAGTTCGGAAAGCCGATCGGCGCATTCCAGCTGATGCAGGCGAAGATCGCCGATATGTACGTCGCGCTGAATTCGGCGCGGGCATACGTCTATACCGTCGCGAGGAATTGCGATGCGGGCAAGACGACTCGGTTCGATGCTGCGGGGGCGATCCTGCTTGCGTCCGAAAATGCAGTAAAGGTCTCGCTCGAAGCAATCCAGGCGCTGGGCGGGGCGGGCTATACCAAGGATTGGCCGGTCGAGCGCTTCATGCGGGATGCGAAGCTGCTCGACATCGGTGCGGGCACCAACGAGATCCGGCGTATGCTGATCGGGCGCGAGCTGATCGGGGCATGAGCAGCGGCGGTCTCGTGGAATGGTATGCCACGATCAGCGGCGTGATAGCCGCTCTGATGCTCGCAAGCGATCTCGGGCGGAAGGTCACCGGCTTCGGTTTCGTGCTGTTCTGCACAATGAACGTCGCCTGGATCGTGCATGCGCAAAGCCAGCCGGAGGGCGCCGGCCTGACGTGGCAGAACGTGATCCTGTTCGGCGTCAACCTGCTCGGCGTCTACCGATATCTTTTGAGCTCGAAGAACCGCCGCAAAATGGAAGTCGTCGAGAAAGCGGTCGAGACGTTCGAGAAGAAGGAAGCCAGGGCGGAGAATGCCGCGTGACGGTGCTTGCGAGCAAGATCGACGAGGGATCAGAGACGTACCGCCGGTTTGCCGCGCACAACAGGGCCCTCGCTGACGAACTGCGGGCGAAGGTCGCTGCGGCCGCGCTCGGCGGCCCGGAGAAGCACCGGGAGCGTCATGTCAGCCGCGGCAAATTGCTGCCGCGCGACCGCGTCACCCGGCTGCACGATCCGGGCTCGCCCTTCCTTGAAGTCGGCCAGCTCGCCGCGGGCGGCATGTACAA
>JALYGI010000052.1 GCA_030777185.1 Pseudomonadota bacterium | reverse complement strand
CATTATGACACCGCCTGGACGATCCAGCTCCTCGTATTGAGCGTGCTGGCTGCCGTCCTCATCGCCATAGGACCCTTGGCGGCACGCTTCTATGATGAACCGGTACTCGGCACGTTGATCGCCGTATTGGCATCTTGCTTCGTCATCGACGGCCTCGCCAACATCGGGGTGGTCGATTTCGAGCGCCATCTCGATTTCGGTCGGGATCTGCGGATGCGGGTCAGCGTCCGGCTGACGTCATTCGTGGTGACGCTTTCGGCAGCGTTGATCCTGCAGAATTACTGGGCGCTGGTTATCGGCACGGTCTTGCAGTCGGTCTTGAATGCCGCCGCATCTTACCTTTTCCATCCCTTTCGGCCGCGCTTCTCCCTCTCCAAGCGGGAGGAGCTGCTCGGTGTTTCGCTGTGGATGTTCCTGGCCTCGGCTTCTCAAACGATCCACAATCAGGTCGAGAAGATGGTGGTAGGCAGGATTTCAAGTCGACAGGTGGTCGGCCTCTACTCGGTTTCAAGAGATCTTTCCTCGATCTTCACGGAAGAGATCGCGACCGCGCTCAATCGGGTGACTTTCGTGACCACAGCCCGGACTGGCCGGCCCTTGAGCGCCGATCCTGACAGGCTGCCGTCCATGCTGGGCGCCTATGCCCTCATCTCTGCGCCTTTAGGCTTTGGCCTCGCCGCAACCGCCAACCAGGCGCTGCCGCTCTTGCTTGGACCTCAATGGGCAGACGCGGCGCCTTTCCTCTCGATCATCGCTCCGGCCTGCGCGCTCTACGCCATCTACAAGCTGGTGGTCGTCACGCTCCAAGCGTCCGGGGACGCGCGCCTCGCCGCTTTTCTCTCAACGGCTGGGGCGGTGTCGATGGTGGTGATCACGGCCACTCTGGCGCTTGGCGGTCATGGAGCAAGTGCGGTGGCCGTCGGCGCGCTCGTCGCCACATCGGCGCTTCTTGGGAGCGGCATCATCTTGCTTGCGCGAAAGGCCGAAATCGGGGTGCTGAGATTGATCATGTCCGTCGCGAGACCGTTCCTTGCCGCCACCTTGATGTTGCTGGTTCTGCGAGCTTTTGACATCGGAGCTTTCGGACCCCTGTCACTCCTCGCCATCAAAGCTCTGGCTGGCGCGGCGCTGTTTGCGGGTGCCGTCACCGCTCTGTGGGTCAGCCAAGGCCGCCCGGACGGAGCCGAAAAGATCATGTTCGCGCTCGTGAGGCGGCAATTCCAGGCATTGCTGATCAATCGCTTCGCCCGGATGTAACCGGCGGCTGCCGAATTGAATGAGGCCCTCGAATCGGCTTGCAGCGCGTCCGCTCCTATGGCTCTGCAGGCGGAGAGCCGAACTGCTCTTCTTCCGTCAGCGACCGAAGTTCGACTGCCGCTGCTTAATCCCGCAGCAAAGGATAATCTTTGAGCATCGCCTGCACCACTTGACATGAGCTTCGAGCGCGGGGTTACCCCGTCACCCTCGGGTCACGGGAATGGACACTCGGTCACCAGCAACGGACTTGACCTTACGAGCAGTCCACAGGGATTGCGGCTACAAACCGCAGAAGGTGAACATGCATATGGTCAAGCAGGTAGTTCGCGTCGTCGCCGCTTTAGCGATCGCTCTGGCCCTTCCGCCCCGCGCTGCGGAGGCACAGTATCGCGCTCCAGACGGCGTGACGATCGACGAAGAAGGTCGGCCCCACTACTCCACCTTTTCACTCTGCGCGGTAGACCCGGTTACCGGGCAATCCGGCGCCGCCGTCACGACACGCGTCCCGTTCGTCGGCCGCGCGGTGCCTTGGGTGCGGGCGGGCGTCGGGGCCGTTTGCACCCAGGCCTCGACGATGGTCGAGTACGGGGCGCGTGGCCTCGATCTCATGGCCAAAGGCGTGGAGCCGCGCGAGGCGATTGCGCAGCTCTTGTCGGCAGACGAGGCGCGCGAGTCGCGACAACTCGGCATGATAGACATGAAAGGCCGCGCAGCAGCCCATACCGGCAAGGCGAACGGCGAATGGGCCGGCAGCCGCCAGGGCCTCAACTACACGGTGCAAGCCAACATCATGGTCGGCCCCGAGGTGGTGGAGGCAGTAGCGAAGACGTTCGAGTCCACCGAGGGTATCGGCATGCCGCTGGCCGAGCGCATGATCCTGGCACTTGAAGCGGGGCAGGCGAAGGGCGGGGACCGGCGCTGGGGGAACCTGCAGTCGGCAGCGATCAAAGTGGCCGACCCCAATGATCCAGGTCGCGGTGGCGATCACATCACGCTTGCGATCGAGGTGGGAGAACACGCCGAGCCCGTGGGCGAGATGAAGCGCATCTACTACACCACTGGCCGCCGGCTTGGTTACCGCACGTTCTCGCGGATCGAAGGTCCGGACGTCATCGAGTTGAAGCGCATGCTCCACGCTTTGGGCTATTGGCGCCCGGCGCTTACCGCATTTCCCGCGGCGCCGGCCGTGAACGCGCTGCGCATGCAGGAACTGCGCAAGACAGACCCCGCCGCCTTCGACAAGGCGCAAACGGAGGCACGGCGGCTGGCCGCCGACTACCAGCGCGACTTCGGACACTATGATTCCGAAGCGGTCGCCGCCGTCGACAAGTTTCGCCAGGACAAGGCGCTGAACTACGCCGGGAACCCACCTGGCCTCGTTGACGAGCGTCTGGTTTCGGCGCTCACTGCCGCATACCGCGAGAAGAGAAAAAGCAAC
>JALYGI010000051.1 GCA_030777185.1 Pseudomonadota bacterium | reverse complement strand
GCGAAGCCCTTCTCGCAGCGCCTGCTTATCGCCCGGATCAGGGCAGTGCTCCGGCGCGCCGAGATGCGCGCGGTGCCTCCTGCCGAGGGCCCCGCCGAAGAGGTAGCGCCGCTGATCGTGCGCGGCCGGCTCTCGATGGATCCCGCCCGGCACCGCGTCACTTGGGACGGCAAGGATGTCACTCTGACCGTCACCGAATTCATGATCCTCGAGGCCCTCGCCCAGCGCCCGGGGGTCGTCAAGTCACGCAACCAGTTGATGGATGTCGCCTACCAGGATGACATCTATGTCGATGATCGGACCATCGACAGCCACATCAAGCGGCTGCGGCGTAAGTTCAGGGCAGTGGACGACGAGTTCAAGGGGATCGAGACGCTCTACGGCGTAGGCTACCGCTTTGGCGAGGAGTGACGACCGGGAGCTTGCGCTCCGATGGTCCGCCCGGGTTCCGCTCACCGCCCGCATCCTGCTGGTTAACATCGTCGCGCTTGCGATGCTGGCGGGCGGCTTCTTCTATCTCGACAGCTACCGCACGCGCCTACTCGACCGACGCGTTCAGCAGGTGGCCGACCAAGCTCGGCTGATCGCCGAAGCCAGCAATGCCGCGCCTCCGGAACGGCGGCCGGAGCTCCTACGCCGCTTTGGAGCCATGACGGGATTGCGGCTGCGCGTTTACCCAATGGCTGAAGCTTCCGCAGAGCCGTTCGACAGCTGGCGGGGAGCGCGCCCAACCTACACGCTTCGAGATCCGGCAACGCAGCCCTGGCAGCGACAAGCGGCCCGAATGATGGATCGAATAGTCAATTACGTTGCCGGCGCGGACCCGATCGAGCCGTTCGCTGAACCCTCGCCTGACCGACTATTCGCCTGGCCGGAAGCCATGGCGGTTAAGAAGGACCCGGGCCTCCATAGCCGCGTTCGACAGGCTCGGGATCTTACCCCCGTTATCTCGATCGCGGTTCCGATCGCCGCGTCCGGTGACGACCGCGAAGCCGTTTTGCTCGCGACAATCAATGCGCGGGATGTCACGCGAATCGTACGCGCGGAGCGGCTGAGGCTTGGCCTCGTCCTTGCCGGAGTGACCTTGCTGTCGATCCTGTTGTCGCTCTTTCTGGCCCGCACCATTGCTCTTCCGTTGCGCCGGCTTGCGCGCGCCGCGGTTCAGGTCCGGCTGGGCAGGGCGCGGGAAGTGTCGGTTCCCCGCCTTCCCGCTCGCCGGGACGAGATCGGAATGCTCGCCCGCGCGCTTCACGACATGACGCAGTCGCTCCGCTACCGGATCGATGCAACGGAAGCCTTCGCGGCCGACGTCACCCACGAGCTGAAAAACCCCCTCGCCTCGCTTCGCTCCGCCGTCGACAGCCTCGACCGGGTGAAGGATCCCGCAGCCCAGCAACAGCTCCTCGAAGTGATCAGGAGCGACGTGAGCCGGCTCGATCGGCTGATCGTCGATATCGCAGAAGTCTCCCGGCTCGATGCCGAGCTTTCCCGCGCCCGATTCGAGCCCGTCGATCTCGGCAGCATCATCGAATCGCTCCTTGGTCTCTGGGAACCCCGAGCCTCCGAGCAGAAGGCGCACATCGCCTTTGCCCGGCCGCGGGCCGGAACGGCGGTGATCCTTGGTGAAGAATCGCGGCTGGCGCGCGTTTTCGACAATATCGTCGACAATGCTATCTCCTTCTCGCCCGATGGCGGCCTCATCGAAATCTGCGCCGTTCGACTGGACAAGGAAGTGATCGTCACGATCGAAGATGAGGGGCCCGGAATTCCCGAGGCCGCACGTGAAGCGATCTTTAACCGCTTCCACAGCATCAGACCGGAAGGCGAAGCGTTCGGCCGCCATTCGGGACTCGGCCTCGCCATCGCGAAGGCGATCGTCGAAGGCCATGGCGGTCGGATCGCGGCTGAGGACCGCCGCGACGGTCGCATCGGCGCACGGTTCGTGATCCGCTTTCCGGGAGTCGACTGATGAGCAGCCCGTCCCTTTCCTCAGAGACTCTCCACGCGTCCTGCGTCGTCAAGGACGGGCGCGCGATCCTGATCAGCGGCCGCTCGGGCAGCGGCAAATCCGATCTTGCCCTGCGCCTCATCGATCGGGGCGCAAGCCTCGTCAGCGACGATTATACGATCGTGCGTAGGATCGGGGGAAAACTGCTGGCCAGCGCGCCGCCCAATATAGCGGGCAAGTTGGAAATCCGCGGAATCGGCATTGTGGAGCTACCGGCTTCGGGCGATGCACCAGTCTGCATGATGGTCGATTTGAACCGGGACGTCGAGCGCATGCCTGCCGCGGCAGGGCCGGTGGTCGTCGCCGGAATCGGCGTGCCGGTCGTGACCCTCAACGGCCTTGAGGCGTCGGCTCCCGTGAAGGTAGAAGTGGCGCTGGTCCGTTTCGGATTGCAGGCCGAGTGAAGAAGAGCACCGCTCCCAAGAGAATCCTGCTCGTGACCGGCCTTTCCGGCGCGGGCAAATCGACCGCGCTTCGAACGCTGGAGGATCTCGGCTGGGAGGTGGTGGACAATCTGCCGCTGTCGCTGCTCGACCATCTCCTTTCCACTCCGATCCCAAAGGGAGCCGCAAAAGGCCGGCGCCCTCTGGCCATTGGAATGGACACGCGCACCCGCGACTTCGATGCCGGGAGGGTCGTGAAGCAGATCAAGGCGCTGGCGAGCGACCATTCTTTTCCGATCGAGACGCTCTATTTCGACTGCGCCGGCGCCGAGCTCATCCGCCGCTATTCGGAAACGCGCCGGCGCCACCCGCTTGCGCCCGACCGGCCTGCCACGGATGGCATCGCCGCCGAGCGGGATCTGATGGAGCCGCTCCGGCGGTGGGCCGAATATGTGATCGACACCACCGACACAGATTCGAACGCGCTCCAGCGGCAGATCCGCGAGCGCTTCGGCAGCGGCAGCGGTGCTGCAACGCTGCACGTCATGTCCTTCGGCTTCGCTCGCGGCATTCCGCGCAACGCCGACAACGTTTTCGACATGCGCTTCCTCCGCAACCCCCATTGGGTGGACGAGCTTCGGCCGATGACTGGCCGCGATCCGGCAGTCGGTGATTATGTTGCGGGCGACCCGGCTTATGCCGACGCTTTGCCTCAGATCGAGACGCTGCTGCTCACCCTCCTTCCCCGCTATGCCGCGGAAGGAAAATCCTATGTTACGATCGCATTTGGTTGTACGGGCGGGCGCCATCGCTCCGTCCATGTGACGGAACGTGTCGCCGCACGGTTGCGAGAGGCGGGTTTTTCGCCCACCGTCGAGCATCGCGATCTCGGGTCCCTGCCGCGCGACGTCATCGAAGCCGCCCAGCACACTGAGGCGGTGACTGAACAAGGTGTTTGAATGATCGGTTTGGTGCTCGTGACCCATGGCCGGCTGGCCTCGGAGTTCATCACGGCAATGGAGCATGTGGTCGGGCCGCAGCAGCGGATCGAGGCAATCTGCATCGGTCCCGATGACGATATGGAGGGCCGCCGCAACGACATCGCCGAAGCGATCGGGCGCGTCGACGAAGGCGCGGGCGTGATCATCCTCACGGACCTGTTCGGCGGGACGCCGTCCAATCTCGCCATCTCGCTGATGAAAACAGACAAGATCGAGGTGATCGCCGGCGTGAACCTGCCGATGCTGATCCGGCTCGAAGGCGCCCGCAAGAATATGGACGTCAAGTCTGCCGTTGCCGCAGCGCGCGAGGCCGGGCGAAAATATATTTCAGTCGCGTCCGAGATTCTGGGAGAGGCCGCCTGATATGCCGAGCCGCACGGTCGACGTTCTCAACAAGCGCGGCCTGCATGCACGGGCGAGTGCCAAATTCGTCACCCTCGCCTCCGACCATGTCGCAATCATCGAGGTGGAGAAGGACGGCTCAAAGGTCTGCGGCACCTCGATCATGGGCCTGATGATGCTCGGCGCCGCCTGCGGTGATCGCATCACCATCAGTGCCGAAGGCGAAGGGGCTGACGAGGCCGTCGCGGCGCTGGCCGGGCTGGTCGAGGCCAAGTTCGGCGAAGAATGAGGGCGTCTCTCCAACCCGGCATCGGCTAGGCCGTGCCCAGGGCGATCACCGCCTTTTCCAACCCGCTGGTGAAGCAGGTCCGCGGCCTTCGCGATAAGAAGAACCGGCGGCGCGAGCGGCTGTTCATGGCCGAGGGGCTGCGCATCCTGACCGAAGCCAGGGAGGCTGGATACCTGCCGCGGATCCTGTTCTTCGGCGCGGGCGCCCGCCATCCGTTGCTCGACACCTTGATTGCCGAGGTGGAGGCGGCAGGCGGCGAGGCGATCGAAACCAACGCGGACATCCTCCACAAGCTTTCGGGCAAGGAAAATCCGCAGGTTGTGCTTGGCGTCTATCAGGAGTTCGCAACCGATCTCGACTTGGTCGACCGGAGCAAGGCGGGTCTATGGATCGTGGCGCAAGCGCTGCGGGACCCCGGCAATCTCGGCACGATCCTGCGGACCGGCGACGCGGTCGGAGCGGGCGGCCTCATTCTCGTCGACGACTGCGTCGATCCATTCTCGGTCGAGGCGGTGCGATCATCGATGGGGGCGCTCTTCACGCAGCGGATCGCGGCGGCCGACTGGGCGAGCTTCCTCGCCTGGCTGCGCGCGGGCGAAGGCGAATTGATCGGCACCAGCCTCAAGGCAAATCAGGATTACCAGCAGCCGCGCTATCGCCGCCCGGCTTTCATCCTGGTCGGCAACGAGG
>JALYGI010000050.1 GCA_030777185.1 Pseudomonadota bacterium | reverse complement strand
TCGCTCTAGGACCTTGACCGGATCAGGCTGGTTCAGCCTGATCCGATCAAGGTCTCAGCCATATGAAAAGGGCCTGATTCACGCGTTCGGTGGAAGCGCGTAGCGCTTCCACCTCAACCGATCAGGCCCTAGAGCACTTCCCGAAAAAGTGGGCACCGGTTTTCGGCGCAGGAAAAGGAAGAGCATGAAACTCGACACCAGCATCGCAGCAATCGTCACCGGCGCCGCCTCCGGGCTGGGGGAAGCCACGGCGCGAGCCCTTGCCGCTCGCGGCGTCCGGGTCGCCGTCTTCGATCGTGACGCCGAGAAGGGCGAGCGAGTCGCGGCCGACATCGGCGGGGTCTTCGCGCAGGTGGACGTGACCTCGAACGAAGCCGTGGATGCCGGCTTCGCAACGGCGCGCGACGCGCACGGCCAGGAGCGGATCTGCGTCAATTGCGCCGGCGTCGCCAATGCAGTGAAGACGGTCGGCCGCGACAAGGCGACCGGCGAGATCAAGCGCTACCCGATTCACCAGTTCGAGCTCGCTATCCAGATCAACCTCATCGGCACCTTTCGCGTGCTTGCCGCCTCCGCTGCTGGCATGGCCACGCTCGACCCGCTCGAGGATGGCGAAAGGGGCGTCATCGTCAACACCGCTTCCGTGGCCGCCCAGGACGGCCAGATCGGGCAGGCGGCCTATAGCGCGTCCAAGGCGGGCGTGGTCGGAATGGCGCTTCCGATCGCCCGCGACCTGATGAGCGAAGGTATTCGCGTCAACACCATCCTGCCGGGCGTGTTCGAGACCCCGATGGTCGCGATGATGCCGCAGAATGTGAAGGACGCGCTCGCCGCCCAGGTCCCGTTCCCCAAGCGGCTCGGCCAGCCTGAGGAATATGCACGGCTGGCCGTCTTCATGGCGGAGAACCCTTATCTAAACGGCGAATATGTCCGCCTCGACGGTGCCATCCGCATGGCGCCGCGGTAAAGCATGCTGCGCCCGCTCGAGGGTGTTCGAGTGATCGAGCTTGCCGGCCTCGCGCCGGCGCCGTTCGCGGCGATGATGCTGGCCGATCATGGCGCCGAGGTGATCCGCATCGAGCGGGCCGGGCATCCGCACCCGATCCCGCCGGACAAGGACATCCTCCGCCGCAATCGAGCCGAGATCGTCGCGCTCGACCTCAAGAGTGAAGAAGGCGTCGCTCGAATTCGCGATCTCACGCGCACCGCCGACGGGTTCGTCGAGGGCTTCCGCCCCGGCGTGATGGAGCGGCTGGGGCTCGGGCCCGACGTGCTGCTCCAGGACAATCCGCGGCTCGTCTATGGCCGCATGACCGGATGGGGGCAGGAGGGGCCGCTTGCCTTGGCCGCCGGTCACGACATCAACTATATCGCGCTCGCGGGAAACCTGCACGGCTATGGCAGGGCAGGCGAGAAGCCCACCCCGCCCGCCAACGCGGTCGGCGACTTCGGCGGCGGCGGGATGCTGCTCGCCTTCGGGATGCTCGCGGGAATCCTCTCCGCCCGGACCACCGGCAAGGGGACGGTGATCGACTGTGCGATGGTCGATGGGGCGGCGCTGCTTGCGGCGCAGATCTGGTCGCTCCTTGCCGCGGGAATGTGGCGTGACGAGCGTGGTGCGAACCTGCTCGACGGCGGCTGCGCCTTCTACGACAGCTACGAGTGCGCCGATGGCAAGTTCGTTGCGGTGGGCGCGATCGAGCCGCACTTCTTCGCGGTCCTGAAGGAAAAGCTCGGCCTCGCCTCGTCCCAGCTCGATTCGCGCCTCAAAGACGAGCTCACCGCCACTTTCCGCCAACATCCCCGCCGACATTGGTGCGAATTACTGGAAGGCTCTGAGGCTTGTTTCGCGCCAATCCTGAGCATGGCCGAGGTGCCCCGCCACCCGCATCTCGCGTTCCGCGGCACTTTCGCCAAGATCGGCGATCAAATCCAGCCCATGCCCGCGCCGCGCTTCAAGGATTCCTGATGCTCGACACCACCCGCCGCACCTGCTTCACCGAAGATCACCAGCTGTTCCGCAGCCAGGTCCGCAAATTCTTCGACCGTGAGCTCACTCCGCATCTCGAGCGCTGGGAACGGGCCGGGATCGTCGATCGCGATTTCTGGAACAAATGCGGGGAGGCGGGCCTGCTCTGCCCCACGGTCCCGGAGGAATATGGCGGGGTCGGCCTCGACTTCGGCTACAATGCCGTCATCAACGAGGAGCTTGCTTATGCCGGCTCAACGGCGGGGATCACGCTGCATTCCGACATCGTCGTCGATTATATCATCGCCTATGGCAGCGAGGAGCAGAAGCGGCATTGGCTGCCGCGCATGGTCTCGGGTGAGACGCCGACCGCCATCGCCATGACGGAGCCCGGCGCCGGGTCCGATCTTCAGGGGATCCGCACGACGGCGGTGAAGGACCGCGAGGATTATGTCGTCAACGGCTCGAAGACATACATCACCAACGGCCAGCATGCCGAACTCACCATCGTCGTCGCAAAGACCGATCCGGGGCAGGGCGCGCGCGGCATCTCGCTGATCCTCATCGAGGCCGAGCGCCCCGGCTATGCCCGCGGGCGCAACCTCGACAAGATCGGCTTCCACAGCCAGGACACGTCGGAGCTCTTTTTCAACGATCTGCGCGTCCCTCGGACAAATCTGCTCGGGGCCGAGGGAATGGGCTTTGCCTATCTCATGAACCAGCTCCCGCAGGAGCGGCTGTCGATCGCCTGTTCAGCCCAGGGCGCCGCCCAGCGCGCGTTCGACGAGGCGGTGAAATTCACCAAGGAGCGAAAGGCGTTCGGCAAAACGGTGTTCGAATTCCAGAACACCAAATTCACCCTGGCGGACATGGCGGCCAAGCTTCAGGTCGGCTGGGCGCATCTCGACTGGGCGATCCGCCGCCACATTGCGGGCGAGCTCGGCGCCGCCGAGGCTTCCGCCGCCAAGCTGTGGCACACCGAGCTCCAATGGGAGCTTTGCGATGCCTCTCTTCAGCTCCACGGCGGCGCGGGCTACATGAACGAATATTTGATCGCGCGGCTGTGGCGCGACGCGCGGGTCACCCGCATCTTCGGCGGCACCAACGAGATCATGAAAGAGGTCGTGAGCCGCTCCCTCTGACGGGCTTTACCGCCGAGAGCCCGTGCCATATGAGTCCGATATGGTGGGAGCTGGGGAGCGTTCGAAGAACGCATTGTGGACAGCAGCGCTGCTGCTCGCGCTGGTGTCCGTTGCGGGCATTGCGGCGTTGGATGGCTTCGTCGCCCGCTCGACGGCCACGCTTTCGGACGGGGGCATGATCTGGAGCGGAGGCGCGGTCATGCTCGACTCGCTCCTGTTGAGGAACCTCTCTCATTTTCTGCTTGGCGCCACGCTCATGCTGGCCGCCGGCCTGCTGCTTCTCATTCCGGCAACCCGTGCGACCGGCTTTTCGCTACTCTATGTTGGCGTGGTGCAATTTTTCACCACCCTCATCGCCGATTTTGCAGGATCGCAATTCGGGCGACTTCCGCCGTCCCAGTCTGCAGCGGGCGGCGACAATTGGTTTGTCGGTGCCGGTTCCTTCCCCTCGGGCCAGGCGGCTTTCTACGCCGGACTCTTCTTCCCGCTGATCCGGCTCTTCCCTCGGGCAACCGTCCTCTGGATCCTGCCGCCACTCTATGTCGCGGCCGCTCGGGTGCTCGGACACTTCCATTATCTTAGCGACGTCAGCGCCTCTCTCGCGCTGGCGGCCGCACTTGCAGCGGGATTGAGCTTCCTCGCCGACAAAGGCGAGCTTTGAAACCAATGTCGTTCGGCTGAACTGGCCGGAAACCTGGGCAAGGCCCGTTCCGCAGTGCAGACGTCGATCTGGAGCCTTTCCGGCAAGGCGACCCGCCGGAACGTCTCTACCGATTCCGCCTGCCTGCGATGAGGCCATCCACCAGGCTCGGGTCGGCAAGCGTGGAGGTGTCGCCAAGCGCGCCGAAATCGTTCTCCGCGATCTTCCTCAGGATCCGCCGCATGATCTTGCCCGACCGTGTCTTGGGCAGGCCGGGGGTGAAGTGCAGATGGTCGGGCGTCGCGATCGGCCCGATCTCCTTTCGCACATGCATTCGCAGCTCGGCTTCGAGTTCGCTGCTGGGCGCCTCGCCGTTGATCAGGGTCACGTAGCAGTAGATGCCCTGGCCCTTGATGTCGTGCGGGTACCCCACGACCGCCGCCTCGGCGACGCAGCGGTGGCTGACGAGCGCGGATTCCACTTCCGCCGTTCCCATTCGATGCCCCGACACGTTGATGACATCGTCAACCCGGCCCGTGATCCAATAATAGCCGCTTTCGTCTCGCCGGCAGCCGTCGCCGGTGAAATACTTGCCGGGGTAGGTGGTGAAATAGGTCTGCACGAACCTCTCATGATCGCCATAGACGGTGCGCATCTGCCCGGGCCAGCTGCGTGCGATGCAGAGATTGCCGGAGGTCGCACCCTCGAGAGGCGCGCCGTCCGCATCGACCAGCTGCGGTTCGACTCCAAAGAAGGGCCGCCCCGCCGATCCCGGCTTCATGCCATGAGCGCCGGGCAGGGTGGTGATCATGATCCCGCCTGTCTCGGTCTGCCACCAGGTGTCGACGATCGGGCAGCGCCCGTCGCCCACCACCGCATGATACCAGCGCCACGCTTCCGGATTGATCGGTTCGCCGACGCTGCCGAGCAGGCGGAGCGAAGCACGGCTGTGCGCCTTCACCGGCTCCTCGCCTTCCCGCATCAGCGCGCGGATCGCGGTCGGCGCGGTGTAGAAGATGTTGACCCCGTGCCGGTCGATCACGTCCCAGAAGCGGCCGAAATCGGGATGGTTCGGAACGCCTTCGAACATCAGCGAAGTGGCGCCGTTCGAGAGCGGCCCGTAGACGATGTAGCTGTGCCCCGTCACCCAGCCGACATCGGCAGTGCACCAGAAGACCTCGCCGGGATTGTAGTCGAACACATAATGGAAGGTCGTGTGGGTCCAGACGGCATAGCCGCCGGTCGTGTGCAGCACACCCTTGGGCTTGCCGGTCGAGCCAGACGTGTAGAGGATGAACAGGGGATCTTCGGCATTCATTGGCTCGCATGGGCAGTCGTCGGAAACCGTCGCCGCCAGCTCGTCATACCAGAGGTCGCGCCCCTTCATCATCTGCACGTTGTTGCCGGCGTGCCGGACCACCAGCACGGCATCGACCGTCGCTCCCCGCTCCAGCGCCTCGTCCACATTGGCTTTGAGCGGAACCCGACGCCCGCCGCGCATGCCGCCGTCGGCCGTGACGACGAAGCGACTGCCGCAATCCTCGATCCGCCCGTGGAGCGCCTCGGGCGAAAAGCCGCCGAACACCACTGAGTGAACCGCTCCGATCCGCGCGCAGGCGAGCATCGCCACGGCGGCCTCCAGGATCATCGGCAGGTAGATCGTGACCCTGTCGCCGCGCGCGACGCCAAGCGCCTTGAGGCAATTCGCCATTCGGACCACCTCGGTGTGCAGCTCGCCATAGGTGAGGCGCTTCGTCACACCCGGCTCGTCGCCCTCCCAGATGAGGGCGGTCTCGTTGGCTCGGCGCGGCAGGTGCCGGTCGACGCAATTGTGGCAGATGTTGAGGATCCCGTCCTCGAACCAGCGTATTTCGACCGGATCATAGGACCAGTCCTCGACGATGTCGGGTGCCTGGAACCAGTCGATGCGCTGCGCCTGTTCCGCCCAGAAGCCGTCCGGATCCTCGAGCGAGCGCTGGTAGAGCGCCTCATACTCTTCAGCTGTGCAATGGCTGTCGCGGGTCGCTTCTGCGGGGGGAGGGATAAGGTCGCTCATGGGCGCTCGCTTCCGAATGGCGTTCTCGCTAAAGCTCTTAGCCGAGGGAGTTCGCAAGAGCTAGACGAGGGTCCCTGCATGGGGCATCCCGCCCGAACTCGCCCTGGCTCATGTTGCTTGCCGTCGGGGGAGCAAAGCGGATAATAAGATGGATGGTGAAGCCCTTGTCACGCCTGGCTGACGTCAATCAGTTCATCGCGGCGTCCAGAGCAGCGCGTTCTGCGGACGACCTGCGGGCGCTGATGGAGCCGATCACGCAGGAGATGGGCTTCCATGGCTATGCTCTGTTCCAGCATGTGAAACACTTCACGTGGAAACGCAAACGGGCGCTCGCCATTTCCAATTTCTCGCGTTCCTGGCTGGAGCATTTCTTTTCAGAGCGGATGTACGCTTACGATCCCGTCCTTCTTGCGAGCCAGCGAACGGCGGTTGGATTTCGCTTTGACGAGATAGCGACGCTTGTGGATCTAAACGAGCGGCAGCGCGAGCTGATGTCGGCCGCGCGGAGGGCCGGGATCGCCAACGGCTTCTGCGTGCCGATTCACGTTCCGGGTGAAACGAATGGAATTTGCAGCTTCGTTGTAAGAGATGATGCGCCGCTTCCGCTCGAGAACCTCCCCATGGCCCAGCTGGTGGGGTGCTTCGCCTACGAGGCGGCGAGGCAGCTCCTGCTCGCAGGGAACAAGATTATCCGACCAGCTTTCTCCCGCCCCCTCACCAATCGGCAGCTGGAGTGCATCGTCTTCGTCGCGCGAGGAAAAACTGATTGGGAGATCAGCCAAATACTTGGCCTCAAAGAGGATACCGTTACCGAGCATCTCGACGAGGCGCGGCGGAGGTGCGGCGTCAGCCGCCGCACCGAGCTTGTCGTCCATACGCTCTTCAACGGCGACCTGACCTTCAACGACATCATCAATTGACCCCCCTAAAGGGGGGTGGCCGGACCTGACCGTTCTGCACGACATGCCTCTGAAATTAAGAGGGGTCGAATGGTTCAACTTGTCACGTCCGGAAACCGCTGGTCTCATCAGCACCTCCTCGACAAAATGTTTGAGGACCGTAAGGCGATCTTCGTCGACCTGCTGAAATGGGACATTCCGCACGACGGCCGTTTCGAGCGCGACGAGTATGACGACGATCATGCCGAATATCTGATCGTAAATGATGGCGACAGCGGAGAGCATTATGCTTCTCTCCGGATGTTGCGAACCGACCGGCCGCACATGCTGCAAACGCTGTTTTCCGAGCTTTGCGACGAAGCGGTGCCGAGAGGGCGTGATATTCGTGAAATCTCGCGAATGTGCCTCTCCTGTAGGCATAGAGGACCGGAGCGCCTCCGCTTCAGGAACCTGCTTGCCAGCGCAATGACCGAATATGCGCTGCTCACCGGAATCAGGGCCTACACGGCCGTCATGGAAGTAGGCCGGATGAGCCGCGTGCTCGCCGCGGGTTGGCGATGCGAAGCGCTCGGAATGCCGAGAAAAGTTGGGACGACCATGGTCGGCGCCCTCATGATCCACATTGATCCCGACACGATCCGGCGCCTTCAGTCGACTGCGCGCTACGAGTCCGGCGTGCTCCGCATCGAGGAAATGGACCAGCCTATCGCCGCCTGATTTGCAAAGGAAGAAACGATGACCGCACTCCCGAAGAAGCAAGATATTCTCGAAGCCAAGCTGGAATATTGGGCGGATCGCCTTCTCCAAGACGGTTATGCGATCATTCCGAATGCCATCGACACCTCATTGGTGGCGGCGATCGATGAGGATTTCAGTGAGGCTTTCGAGAAGACGCCGTTCAGTCGTGGCAACTTCTTTGGGGATCGGACGGTTCGGTTCGGCCGGGCGCTAATCCGCTCCCGACATACTGCCGCGCTGGTGCAGCACGAATTGATTCTTGGCCTTGCAGAGCGCGTACTCGGACCCTGGTGTGACAGCATCCAGCTGAATTTAACTCAAGCCATCGCAGTCCACCCGGGCGCTCCGGCTCAAATCCCGCACCGAGATCAAGATATGTGGGGCGGCCCGAAGGGGCAGCTCGAATATATGGTCAATGTGATCTGGCCGTTCACCCGTTTTACGGAGGAGAACGGAGCCACGCAGCTTTGGCGCGGCAGCCACACGGCACAAGAGCAGGCTTATATCAGCGATCTCGACAGGGTTTCTGCCGAAATGGAGCCAGGATCGGCGCTGATCTTCCTTGGATCGACACTGCATGGGCAGGGAGCGAACAGAACGAACGAGGTTCGCCGCGGCATCGCCATTGCTTACAGCCTTAGCTGGCTCAAAGCATATGAAAACCAATTCCTCGCCTACCCGCCCGAGGTGGCGCGACATTTCTCGCGCGAGCTCGCGGATCTCGTTGGTTACAAGCAAATTCCGCCGAATTTGAACAATTTCGAGGCGCAATCCCCTGCGGTTTTGCTTGGTGCCGAAGTGCCCGAATATCTTGGGGCCATCGACGTGTTTCGCCCCGAGCAGATGGAAGCCATCAATCATTACCACGACGTCGGAAAGCCGCGGCTCATTTGAAAGGAAACCGATATGCCCGCCTTGCGCAGCGCCGGACATCTGCGCGTGATTGACGGCAGGCGTGACGATGCTGCCGCCAATGACGAGGCGGACGAGCATTCCGGGCCGAGCCAGCCACCTTCCCGGAACATGGATGACATCGTCCATCGTCTGGACGAGCTTCTCCGCACCATCGCGGCGGTCCCAGGCCCAGTGTCTGCGGCTGCTCACATCGAGCGGAGCGACCTCGACGCGGCGCGGGCGGAATGGAACGCGCGGCGGGAACGAGAGCGGCTTTTCGGCTCCGGCATTTTCGGGGACGCTGGCTGGGACATCCTCCTCGACCTGTTCATGGCACGCGAG
>JALYGI010000049.1 GCA_030777185.1 Pseudomonadota bacterium | reverse complement strand
TCGATGAGCTCGGCACCTTCCGGCACCCAGCATCCGACCGTGCGGGAAAGGAGCGGCTTGCCGCCCTGAAGCGTGCCCGACAGCGCCTCCAGCATCAGGGTGGCAATGTGCGGCACGCCCGCAAGGATGAAGATGTTGCCGTGGCGGATGCCCGGGGCACCGGACAGGCGGTTCTCGATGAGCTCGGCGCCTTGCGGCACCCGCGCCATGCGCAGACGCGCTTCGCTGATGCCGCCGCGGCTCGTATAATAGTCTTCGAGCACTGCCTTCGCCTTGGGATGCACGACCACCGGGACTCCAAGCGCCTCGGCGATGGCATCGACGGTGATGTCATCATGCGTTGGCCCGATCCCGCCGGTCGTGAAGAGATAATCGTAAGTGGACCGGAGGGCGTTCACCGCCTCGACGATCCTCCCCTGCACGTCCGGGACGACCCGCACTTCGGCCAGGCGGATGCCCTGAAGATTGAGCCAAGCGGCGATCTGGGCGATGTTCTTGTCCTGAGTGCGGCCGGAAAGGATTTCGTCGCCGATGATCACCAGCCCCGCCGTCCAGATCCGCTCCACTGTCACCGTGAATCCAACTCCGCTGAAGCCGTTCCCTCTAAGCACTCATCTACGGAAGGAAAGGCCGAACGGGTTCATTGTTCGCAAGGGGATGACGAGCTATATCCGCCCGATGATCGAATTTCAGACCAGCCAGGCGCGCAGCCATGCCGGCATCACGCTGCACGGGCCCGAGGGCTTCGCCGGCATGCGCGCCGCGGGGCGGCTCGCCGCCGAGATCCTCGATGCGCTGGTGCCGCATGTGGTGCCCGGCGTCACCACCCAGGAATTGGACGACCTCGTTTTCCGGCTGATGGACGAGGCGGGCGCAGTGCCGGCGACGCTCGGCTATCGCGGCTATACCAAGAGCTGCTGCACTTCGATCAACCATGTCGTCTGCCACGGCATTCCAGGCGACCGCGTGCTCAAGGACGGCGACATCGTCAACGTCGACGTGACCCCGATCCTCGATGGTTGGCACGGCGATTCCAGCCGCATGTATCTGGTCGGCGACGTGCCGGTGAAGGCGCGCCGGCTGGTCGACGTTACCTATGAATGCCTGATGCTGGGGCTTGAGCAGGCCAGGCCCGGCAATCATCTCGGAGACATCAGCCACGCCATTCAGAGCCATGCCGAGAAGCATCGCTACGGCGTCGTGCGCGATTTTTGCGGGCACGGCCTTGGCCAGGTGTTCCACGCCGCGCCCGAAGTGGTCCATGCCGGACGGCCCGGCACCGGCCCCGAGCTTCGGCCGGGCATGTTCTTCACGGTCGAGCCGATGATCAACATCGGCAAGCCCGCCTGCAAGGTTCTCGAGGACGGCTGGACCGCCGTCACCCGCGACCGCTCGCTCTCCGCCCAGTTCGAGCATTCGATCGGCATAACCGAGGAGGGCTGCGAGATCTTCACCGCCAGCCCCAAAGGTCTCGACAGGCCGCCTTACTGACCCGCCGGCGGTCACCGCCTTACTTTTCAAAAGGTGGATCCGGCGTTTCCCGCTCGCGGAACTTCTGGATCAGCCCCTTCTTGCTGCTGTGCCCCTGCCTCTGCTGCTGGTCGTGCTTCCAGCGCTTGAAAGTGCAGCCGAAAGACCCGCCTGGGCCGACGTTTGAGCAGGAGCCGATGCCCGTCTCATCCACATCGAACAGTGCGTTCCGCTCGCGCGAGACGCTGTCGACGCCGCCGTCCGGATCGAAGCCGGGGGGCGGCTCAGGGAGACGATAAGGGGACCGCTCCTGCTTCCCGCACACCACGATCTCGTTGCCGCCGCTTCTCCGGCAATCGGGGATGATCTTGGGCGGAGACGGCGGCCCCTGAACCTCCGGATCGGCTTGGGCCGGCGCCGGCCCGGCCGGAACGAGGGCGGAAAGCAGCAGCGCCAAGCATGTGCCCCTCAACGCGAACGGCATCTCCACCCTCTTCGGCGAACAGTCCAGGTGAGTACGAGCACAATGGAGCTGAACTGCGGCTGTCGAACCCATCTGCCGTGCGAAATCTTCACATCCGGCCGGAACTGGCTGGACGGTCGGGACGATAAGTTGTGATCGTCAGAGCCACCTTATGGGGATTCGCGTGAAGAAGATCGAAGCCGTCATCAAGCCGTTCAAGCTCGATGAAGTGAAGGAAGCGCTCCACGATGTCGGCGTGTCCGGCATTACCGTGCTGGAGGCCAAGGGCTTCGGCCGGCAGAAGGGCCATACCGAGCTTTATCGCGGCGCCGAATATGTCGTCGACTTTCTTCCCAAGGTGAAGCTGGAGGTGGTGGTCGAGGACAGCCTGGCCGACCGGGTGGTGGAGGCAATCGCCAACGCCGCGCGCACGGGCCGCATCGGCGACGGCAAGATCTTCGTGACGAACGTGGAGGAAGCCCTCCGCATCCGCACCGGCGAGAAAGGGTCCGACGCAATCTGACGCGCCGGAGGTGACAAGTTAAGAAAAGGGTAGTTTCAGCATGGCGAACGACGCGGGCAAGATCCTCAGCATGATCAAGGATCAGGACATCGAGTGGGTCGACCTTCGATTTACCGATCCAAAGGGCAAGTGGCAGCATCTCTCGATGGTCGCTTCAATCATAGATGAGGATCAGCTCACTGACGGCTTCATGTTCGACGGCTCGTCTATCGCCGGCTGGAAAGCCATCAACGAAAGCGACATGATCCTGCGGCCGGATCTCGATGCCGTCTATGTCGACCCGTTCAGCGCGTCGCCGATGCTGATCCTTTTCTGCGACATCGTTGATCCCGGCACCGGCGAGCTCTACGCCCGCGATCCGCGCTCCACCGCCAAGCGCGCCGAAGCCTATCTCCAGTCCACCGGTATCGGCGACACGGTGTTCGTCGGCCCCGAAGCCGAATTCTTCATGTTCGACGACGTCCGCTTCGAGGACAGCTACAACAGCAGCTATTTCCGGATCGACGATATCGAGCTGCCGACCAATACCGGCCGCGAATATGAGAACGGCAATCTCGGCCACCGGCCGCGGGCCAAGGGCGGCTATTTCCCGGTCGCCCCGGTGGACAGCGCCGTGGACATTCGCGGCGAGATGGTCTCGACCATGCTCGAAATGGGGCTGCCCTGCGACAAGCACCACCATGAGGTCGCCGCAGGGCAGCACGAGCTCGGCATGACCTATGGTCGCCTCGTCGAGACTGCCGATCGGATGCAGATCTATAAATATGTCGTGCACATGGTCGCCCATGCCTATGGCAAGAGCGCGACCTTCATGCCCAAGCCGATCGCCAAGGACAATGGCTCGGGCATGCACGTCCACATGTCGATCTGGAACGGCGGCAAGCCGCTGTTCGCCGGCAACGGCTATGCGGGCCTCAGCGAACTTGCGCTCTTCTTCATCGGCGGTGTCATCAAGCATGCCAAGGCGCTCAATGCCTTCACCAACCCGACCACCAACAGCTACAAGCGCCTTGTGCCGGGCTTCGAGGCGCCGGTTCTGCTCGCCTATTCGAGCCGCAACCGCTCAGCGTCCTGCCGCATTCCATACGGCACGGGCGAGAAGGCCAAGCGCGTGGAATTCCGCTTCCCCGATGCGCTCGCCAATCCCTACCTTGCTTATGCGGCGATCATGATGGCCGGGCTCGACGGCATCCAGAACCGCATCCATCCCGGCGATCCGATGGACAAGAACCTCTACGACCTGCCGCCGCAGGAGCTGGTCAACGTACCGACCGTGTCGGGCTCGCTGCGTGAAGCTCTGATCGAGCTCCAGAACGACCGCGCATTCCTCACCCGGGGCGATGTCTTCTCGGAAGACCAAATCGACGCCTATGTCGAATTGAAGTGGGAAGAGCAGCTCCGCTGGGAAACGACCCCGAGCCCGGTCGAATATGACATGTATTATTCGAGCTAAGGGTCCAGACCCTAGTCTTCGGCGATCAGGCTGTGCTGGCGCGTGTCGCGCATGCGCCAGTACACGATCAGCGACAGGCCGATCATTCCCGTCACATACCAGTAGAAGCCGCTCTCCATCCCCTCCTTCTTGAACCAGAGGGCGACATATTCGGCGGTTCCGCCGAAGACGGTGTTGGCAAGCGCATAAGGCAGAGCAACGCCGAGCGCGCGGATATGGGCGGGAAAGAGCTCCGCCTTCACCACCGCGTTGATCGAGGTGTAGCCGGTAACGATGATGAGGGCGCCGAAGACCAGCGCAAAAGCGGCGAACGGATCGCGCACGCCTTCCAGCGTCTTGAAGATCGGGTAAGTGAGGATGAGGCCGGCAGTGCCAAAGCTGATCATCAGCGGCTTGCGCCCGACCCGATCCGAAATTGCGCCGGCGATCGGCTGCAGCAGCATGAACAGGAACAAGGCTGCCGCCGTCACCCGCGTCGCCGTCTCGCGGCTGAAGCCGGAGGTGTTGACCAGGAATTTCTGCATGTAGGTCGTGTAGGCATAGAAAGCGAGCGTGCCTCCGGCCGTGAGCGCCATCACCAGCAGCGCCTCGCGCGGATGGTTGCGGAACAGCGAATAGCTGCTCGATTTCGGCGCATCGGAATCCTTGGCATTGTGGAAGCTCGCGGTTTCCTCGAGCCGGCGGCGGAGCCAGAACACGGTGACGGCGAGTGCGCCTCCGATCGCGAAGGGGATGCGCCAGCCCCAGGCCTCGAGCGCCGCTTCTGACATGAAGGTCTGCAGCACGATCAGCACGGCGAGCGCAAGGAGCTGCCCGGAAATCAGGGTCACATATTGAAAGCTGGAATAGAAGCCGCGCCGCTTGCGTCCGGCCATTTCGCTCAAATACGTCGCGCTTGCGCCGTATTCGCCCCCGACGCTGAGGCCCTGCATCAGCCGTCCGAAAACGAGCAAAGCCGGCGCCAGCGCTCCGATGCTGGCATAGCCGGGCGTCACTGCGATCAGCAGCGAGCCGCCGCACATCAAGGAGACGGAAAGCGTGAGTCCCGCCTTTCGGCCCCTCCGGTCGGCATAGATGCCCATCAGCCAGGCGCCGATCGGCCGCATGACGAAGCCGACTGCGAACACGGCGGCCGCGCTCAGCAGCTGGGCGGTGGGATCGTCAGCGGGGAAGAAAACCGGCGCAAAATAGAGCGTGAAGGCCGAATAAACGTACCAGTCATACCATTCGACGAGGTTCCCTGCCGACCCTCCGACGATGTTGCGGAGCCGGTGACCCTCCCCTGCCACGATCAGGCCCCTTGGCTCGCCACGCTTCGACGTGAACCGTAGAGCAGATAGATACCCAGCCCCACCACATGCGCGACCAGAAAGTAGATCTGGGTGGTGCGCGGGAGGCTGTAGAACAGATAGGCGCAGCCGAGGATCGCGACCAAGCCCACCGGCCAGGCAAAGGGCGTGCGGAAGCGGCGGGGAGCGTTCGGCTCGCGCCGGCGCATGATCAGCATGCAGACAGACACGGCGATGAAGGCCGTAAGCGTGCCGGCATTGGCGAGCGCGGCAAGCTCGTCGAGCGGGATGATGCCGGCGAGGATCGCCACCAGGACGGCGGTGAAGAGGGTGATACGGACGGGCGAGCCCCGCGAGGACACCGCGGCCAGATTGCGCGGCAGCAGCCCATCACGTGCCATCACGAAGAAGATCCGGCTCTGGCCGTAGAAGAAGGCGAGGATCACCGTCGGAAGCGCGATCACGGCGGAGGCCGCGAGGTAGGCGGCGGCTCCGGGCTGCCCAAGTTGCCGGAGGATCAGCGCGAGCGGCTCCGGACTGTTGGCGAACCGCGTGTAGCTGACCGCGCCGATCGCAGCGGCCGCAACGGCCATGTAGATGATCACGCACAGGACCATCGAGCCGACGATGCCGATCGAAAGATCCCGCCCTGGATTCTTCGTCTCCTCGGCCGCCGTCGCGATCGCGTCGAATCCGTAAAAGGCGAAGAAGATAATCGCCGCCGCCGCCATCACCCCCACCTCGGCGCCTGGGGGGCCGCTCTTCGGGAAGCCGTAGGGCATGAACGGCTCGAACTTCGACGCATCGAAATAGGGCAGCGCCACGGCGACGAAGACGATCAGCGCCGCGATCTTCACCAGCACGAGCAGCGCGTTGATGGTGGCGCTCTCCTTGGTACCGAGGATCAGCAGGCCCGCGACCACGGCGATGATGAAGATGGCCGGAAGATTGACGATGCCGCCGAGTGCCGGCCCCTGCACCAATGCGGCGGGGAGCGGCGCACCGATACTTTCCATGAAGCCCGCCGCATAGCCGGACCAGCCGACCGCCACGGCACTCACCACCAGTGAATATTCGAGAATGAGGCTCCAGCCCACGATCCAGGCGATAAGCTCGCCAATCACCACATAGGAGTAGGTGTAGGCACTCCCCGAAGCTGGGATCATCGTCGCCATCTCGGCATAGGCCAAAGCGGCGGCGGCGCAGATGATGCCTGCGATGGCGAAGGAGAGGACCACTGACGGCCCCGCCTTTGCCGCGCCGACGCCGATCAGGGTCAGGATTCCGGTGCCGACGATCGCGCCCACGCCGAGAGCAATCAGGTGCGGCCAGGAGAGGCTCTGCTTCAGGCGATGCTCGGGCGCGATATCCTCATGAGCCGTCACATGCTTGCGTGCGTTCCAGTTCCTCACCTGAACCCCTTTCTGTTTTGGCGCGCACCATGGCGGGTCCGGGAGATTTCGTCGAGAGAGGTCGCGAAAGGGCCTGCCACTTCGCCAACAAACATCCAAGCCTTTGTTACGGAAGCGATTCTTCTGGAACGCTGATCCAGATTAAGTGGTTTTCACGCGAGCGGGATGAGAAATCGGCTCAGACGGAGACGAACATGCCCTTGTTCTACTTCAATGTGGACGGCGGGACCTACCACTGGACGGACGTCGTGGGAAAAAGCTGCAGCGACCTCAGCGCCGCCCGCGCGGAGGCCCGGCGGATCGCAGGGGAGATGGTTGCCTCCTGCCTTCTCGCCGGCCGTCTGCCGGACGACGCCACGATCGAGGTCGAGGACCAGAATCTCAGGCCTGTGCTGGAAATGAAACTGCGCCACGCCGCCTACTGAAGCATGCGCTGCATCAATAGTCCTTCGACACGCGGACGTTGACGCTTTGCCGGCCGATCGTCGAGATGCTCGACAAGAGTGAGAGCCAGCGCGTGATCTGATATTCTAGACGGGTTGCGGAATAACCGCGGGCGTCCGTGATCACCTCCACATAAACCCGCCGTCCGATATATTTGCCCGCCGCGATCGAGGTGCCTTGGCCGGTGGCGATGTCGGCGGGCAGGATGCGCAGGCGATCGAGCCCGGTGGCGGCGCGGACGGCGTTGATCGGATCAAGGCCACCGCCGCTGTTGTTGAGGGAAGCCACTGCAGCGGCGAGCTGCAGCGCTTCGGGCGCAGACAGATTGGTGATCGAGGTGCCGAACAAGAGGCGGCTGAGAAGTTCATCCTGCGGCAGAGCGGGGGTGCTCGTGAAGGCGATCTCGGGCCGCTGGCCGCGTCCCGTGACGCGAATTTCGGCGTTGATGCCCTGGACGCGTCCCTCGGCAACGATGTCGAGGAC
>JALYGI010000048.1 GCA_030777185.1 Pseudomonadota bacterium | reverse complement strand
TGCGCGACTTTGCCGTGGAGAGCTCAGGCGGGGCCGCGGGCAAGCGCAAGTTGATCGATTTCGATTTTTTCGCGGTGCCGGTCGCCATCGAAGGCGATGGCGAAGGCGGGGGCAAAGCGAGGCGGCTGATCGTGGAGCGGACGGCGCTCGGCCCCGATCTCAGCGCGCGCGGCACCGGCGAGACTTATTCGATCGAGTGCGGGCTCGTCATCAGCTGCATCGGCTACAAGACGCCGCCGATCGAGGGCGTGCCTTATGACCCGGAGCGCGGCCGCTTCGCCAACCAGGAGGGCGTGATCGGCGGCGGCCTATATTGCGTCGGCTGGGCGCGGCGCGGCCCGACGGGCACGATCGGCACCAATCGCCCGGACGGCTTCGAAGTGGCCGAGACAATCGCGGCGCAGCTGGGCGACGGCGCGAGCACCAAGGCGGGCCCGGCGGGGCTCGACGCGCTGCTGCAAACTCGCGGCGCCGACGCCGTCACCTTCAGCGACTGGCAGAGGATCGAAGCGGCCGAAGCCGCCCGGGCAAGGGCAGGGAGCCCGCGCGAGAAGTTCACCACCATCGGCGAAATGCTCGCCGCGATCGGCCGCTGAACCGTTCCGAACAGCGCTTGCGCTCCAGCCGGCGGCTTCCTATAGACCCGCGCCATGAGCAGGGTCGCCATGTCCCCCGGACATGGCTGAACAGTGCGAGGCACTGTTCACCTGCTCATCCCGCGTTGGCGTTCGCGCCGGACGCACCGGTCGGGGAGTAGCTCAGCCTGGTAGAGCACTGTCTTCGGGAGGCAGGGGCCGGAGGTTCGAATCCTCTCTCCCCGACCATTTACCGCTCCTTATCAGCTTCCTTCCTATGACGGCCGGCATTCATGCGCCCGAGGAGCCGGACAGTTTATGGCAAAGGAGCGGCCCGCCCGCGTTCATCTGATCGCCGCCGCGCGCCCCAATTTCATGAAGGTGGCGCCGCTCTGGCATGCGCTTGCCGCCGCACCGGATTTCGATCCGGTGCTGATCCATACCGGCCAGCATTACGACCCGAATATGTCGGACGCGATCTTCGCGGACCTGAGGCTCCCGCAGCCCGATTATCATCTCGGCGTCGGCTCCGGCAGCCATGCCGAGCAGACCGGCGGCGTGATGATCGCCTATGAACGGATCGCCCTCCAAGATCGGCCGGACTGGCTGGTGGTGGTCGGCGACGTCAATTCGACGGCCGCCTGCGCCATGGTCGCCGCCAAGCTCCGCTTGCCCGTCATTCACCTCGAGGCGGGGCTTCGCAGCTACGATCGCGACATGCCGGAGGAGATCAACCGGCTCGTCACTGACGTGATCGCCGACATACTCTGGACGCCGTCTCCCGATGCCGACGAGAATCTCCGGCGCGAGGGCATAGCCCTGGATCGCGTCACCCGCGTCGGCAACATCATGCTCGACAGCTTCGAGCTTGTCCGGCCGGCGATCGAATCGGCGGGCGTGGCGCAGGAGCTGGGGCTCGAACCCGGCTGCTACGGCGTGGTCACGCTCCATCGCCCATCCAATGTCGACGATCCCGATCAGCTCGCGCGCCTGGTCGAGGCGCTTGTCGAGGTGCAGCAGCGCCTCCCACTCGTCTTCCCGCTCCACCCGCGTACGGCGCAGCGGCTGAACGGCCTTGCCGAGCGCATGACCGGGGCGGGGGTGAAGCTCATTGAGCCCGTCCCCTATGTGCGCTTCATGAGCCTCGTCATGGGATCGGCCGCCGCGATCACCGACAGCGGCGGGATCCAGGAGGAAACCACCTATCTTGGCATTCCGTGCCTTACGCTGCGTGAAAACACGGAACGGCCGATCACGATCCTGGAAGGCACGAACCAGCTGGTATGCGCCGGGGATCTGGCGGCGCGAGTCGATGAAGCGCTTACCGGCCCGCGCTCGAACAGCCGGCGGCCGGATCTGTGGGATGGGCGCACCGCCGAGCGCTGCTTGTCCGATCTGAGGGTTCGCAGCGCCGCCCGCTGAAGCCGAGATTCATCCTTAATGGGCGGTTAGAATTCCCGTCCCTGGCGCATTGGTTTCGTGAAATTCCTACTTTTCGGCCGATTGTCAGCCCCCACGCGCCTTGCCCAGCTGAGTGCCGACAGAGCCTGAGGGGCCCCAAATTAACGATCCATCAAAACTCTGCAGTTATGGGGGTTTGATCGATTAGCCGCATTGGAAAACGATGTACCACACCCCCGTCTCAGCCGAACTGGCCCCGCAGGAGCTCTCCCCGGCAGAGATGCCGGAAGACGATGCAGGCTATGAGGGCACCAGCCCGATCGAAGATGCACAGGTTCAGGACCGGCAGGCGGAGACGGCGGCCTATTTCGCTCCGTTTTTCGCGACCGCCGGGGTGGCCGCAGCCCTGCTCGCGGCCTTTGCGATGTACGGGCACATCCATGTCGGCTTCATCGCCGGCTGGGTGGCGCTGATCGGAGGCGCCAACTGGTTCGCGTATCGCCGCGCGATCGACGTCGCGGCCGCAACCGGCAGCCGCTCGGCGCCGAAGCGCGCCTCCTGGGTGCCGGTGGCCCAGGCCATCGGGCTCACCGTCTCCTGGTCCTCGCTCCCGCTTTACCTGTTCGCAGCGCTGCCGCCCGCCTCACAAGTTATGGTGGGGCTTGCCTTCGGTGCGGTCACCGCCGCTTCGATCGCGCTGGTCGCGGTGCCGGCCGCCGCCATTGCCGCGGTAAGCTGCCTCAGCCTCGCTTTCTGCCTTGCCTACGTCACGGGCGCCCAGCCGCTGGATGTCAAGATCGCGGCTGCGATCGCTGCCTTCGCCGGGTTGGTGTGCTACGGCGTCGTCCGCCTCTCCGGCTGGGCCGATGCACAGATCCGAACGCTCGCCAGGATCAAGGGCCAGTCGGAATCGATCCGCCTGCTGCTCCGGGAATATGAGCATCGCGGCGTCGGCTGGCTCTGGCAGGTCGATAGCGAGAACCGCGTCGTCTATATCTCCTCGCGCATGACGGCCCTGCTCGGCCGCTCGACCAGCCAGCTCATCGGGCATTCGCTTCCGGCTTCGCTTGGCGGAAACAGCGCGCTCGGCCGCACCCTGCTCGCTCGCCAGCCTTTCTCGAATCTCGAGATGGAGCTGAAGACCCGCCGGGGTCCGCGCTGGATCAGCCTTGCGGGTGATCCGATCATCGACATGTCGGGCCAGTTCCAGGGCTTCCGCGGCGTCGGCTCCGACGTGACCGAGGTGAGGAAGACGCAGGAGCGGCTGACCAACCTTGCCAATATGGACGTGCTTTCGGGCCTTCCGAACCGCGGCCGCGTGCGTCAGCTGCTCGGCGAGGCGCTTTCGACGGCTCAGGCGAGCAATGTGCCCTGCGCGATCATGTTCCTCGATCTCGACGGCTTCAAGCCGGTCAACGACACGTTCGGGCACCCCAAGGGCGATGCCGTGCTGAAGAGCGTCGCGCAGCGCCTCGTCAAGGAAGTCGGCGATGCCGGCCATGTCGGCCGCATGGGCGGCGATGAATTCGCGATCGTGATCAAGGACGCGCAAGGCCGCAAGACGGTCGAGAATTTGGCCAAGCGCCTGATCGACTCGGTTGCCGCCCCCTACCATATCGACAAGGTGGAGATTCGGATCGGCACCTCCATCGGCTGCGCCTTCGGTCCGATCGACGGGCAGAGCGTCGACGATCTCATCCAGAAGGCCGACATGGCCCTTTACCAGGCCAAGAACGAGGGCCGCGGCACCTGCTGCTATTTCAACGACGACATGCGCTCGGTTGCCGAGCACCGGATGCGGCTCGAGCAGGATTTGTCGAACGCGATCACGAACGGGCAGCTCCGGCTTCTCTACCAGCCGCTGATCAGCGCCGCGGACCAGAGCCTGGTCGGTTTCGAAGCCCTCATCCGCTGGCACCACCCGACCCGTGGCATCGTCCCGCCCAACGACTTCATCCCGCTTGCGGAAGAGACCGGCCTCATCATGAACCTGGGCGACTGGGTGATCGAGGAAGCGTGCCGCGCCGCCG
>JALYGI010000047.1 GCA_030777185.1 Pseudomonadota bacterium | reverse complement strand
GCCGAGAGGCGCATAAGACGCAAAAAGCCGCGTGTTTTCCTGTGGAAAACCGCAGCTTCAGCGTCTTGGAGCCCAACCGATCTATGCGTGAGACGCGCTGCGCGACGGCGCGACCTGTTCCGATGCGGGTGGGGTGAGGGCTATTTAGGGGCGGGAGAGGGCGATGTAAAGCCTCGATCCGCATCGGGCCGTCCGAGCAATTCCATCTCTTCGCTTCGCACCAGTCGAACTCTCAAGCACGCCTCTTCAGTTCGGTCTTGCCCGCCATCGCGCTGCATCGAAGCGCTCCGCGAGCGCCGCCAGCGCCTGCACTCGCAGCGCGCCGGCGAGGCGGGGAAGGCGGCCTATGCTTCTGGGTTCCGAGCAGCAGGTTTGACGGCAATCATTCCTGCCTGCTTTGTCCCGTAGGCCTGGCCCCGCGCAGGCTCCGCAGCAGGCCAAGCGCCATCAGGCCGGCGGCCGCTGCGAGAGAGAGACCGAGCCAGGCGCCGCGTGCCGCCTCGCTCCAGCCGGGCCACAGCAAGGCCGCCGTCGCCGCGGCCCAGAGGCAGGCCAGGAGCGGCAGCCATCGCCCATAGTCGCGCACGCGAAAGGGGTGAACGAAATGCACCGGCGCGAAGGTGAGCGCCGCCAGGATGCAGATTGCGGCCGCGCCCGCTTCCGGCCCCGGGCGGCCCACGAAAAGATAAAAGGCGACGACGTTCCACAAGGCGGGAAAGCCGCGGAAATAATTGTCGGCGGTTTTAAGGTCGCGCCGGGTGAAATTGTAGAGCGAGGAGACGAGGATCAGGCCGGCAAGCAGCGGTGCGAGCGGCGCCGGGACCAGGCCGGCCTGCACGATCAGCATCGCGGGCACGAACACATAGTTGAGATAGTCGATGATAAGGTCGAGCGTCTCGCCATCGATGCGCGGCGCCCGCTCCTTTACCCGCGCGATCCGTGCAAGCGAGCCGTCGATCCCGTCCACCACCAGGGCCGCCAACAGCCAGACGAGCGCCAGCGCCCAATCCTGCGCGAGGACCGCCCTCAGGGCGAGAAAGGCGAGCACGGCGCCGCACGCGGTTATCGCGTGCACCATCCAGGCGAGCGCGGTCGCCGCCGCACCCGGCTTCTCCGGCGGGAGAGCACTCACGCGAAAAGGGGCGGCTTCCGCATGGAAGCCGCCCCTCCTTTGGCTGCCAGGCCGGACATCGTCCGGAGCGGCTTACTTGACTTCGACGGTGGCGCCGGCTTCCTCGAGCCGCTTGCGGAGGTCTTCCGCTTCGGCCTTCGAGATGCCTTCCTTGATCGCCTTGGGAGCGCCTTCAACCAGCGCCTTGGCTTCGCCGAGGCCGAGGGCGGTGATTGCGCGCACTTCCTTGATCACATTGATCTTCTTGCCGCCGTCATTGACGAGGATCACGTCGAACTCGGTCTTCTCTTCCTCGGCCGGAGCGGCTGCGCCGCCGCCGCCGCCCGGGCCGGCAACCGCAACAGCGGCTGCGGCCGAAACGCCCCAACGCTCTTCGAGCGCCTTGGCGAGATCAGCGGCTTCAAGAACGGTCAGCTCGGAAAGCTGGTCAACAAGGGATTGAATGTCTGCCATTTTCGGTCTCCAATTCGGGCAATTCGCCCAATGTTTCAGTTTGGGTGTTCAGTTCTCAGGCGGTCTCTTTGGCCGCAAAGGCGCCAATCACGCGCGCAAGCATCGCTCCCGGCTCGTTGATGGTCCGCGCGATCTTCGAAGCGGGGGCCTGGATGAGGCCCACGATCGTAGCACGCAGTTCGTCGAGCGAGGGAAGCTCGGCAAGCGCCCGTACGCCTGCAACGTCGAGGACAGTGTCGCCCATCGCGCCGCCGACGATCTCGAAACGATCGGTCGTCTTGGCGAAATCGACTGCAACCTTCGCGGCCGCAACCGGATCGGACGATGTGGCGAGCGCCGTCGGCCCCGTCAGCATGTCACCGATCGGAGCATAGCTGGTGCCCTCGAGCGCAATCAGGGTGAGCGTGTTCTTGGTCACCTTGTAGCTGGCGCCGGCATCCCGCATCCGGATCCGCAGGGCGGTGGACTGGGCCACCGTCATGCCGAGATTGCGGGTGACGACCACCACGCTCGTCTCGTTGAACGTCTGCTTCAGCGCGGCGACCTGCTCGGATTTTTGAGCTCGATCCATGCCTCTTCCTTACGTGTCGCATGGCGGACCATCCGCCATGCGGGTTTGCGCACGGCAAATGCCGCACGCCGATTGTCCGTGAAGGGGAGGGGCCCGAAGAAACTTCGGCAAAACGGCAGCACGCGCGGGGCGCGGCGGCCGAAAAACTCTTCCCCGTCTAGGCTGGAGATTAAGGGAGCGGATGCCCCCGCCAACTGTCTCGGACGGTGCCCGCGGGGCAGGGCCCCGCAAGCGAAGCGGCGCCTATAGGGCCATTCCCTCTGTAGATCAAGCGTTGGGAAGCGGGGCGAAGCTGAGCGTCGGCAGCCCGGAAGCAGCATCGTCATCCCAGGGCAATCTCAGGGCGAGGCCGCCTTTAACGCCGTCTGCGAGGCGCGTTCTGGCGGAAGATCCGGCATTCGGGCGTTGCTTTTCCCGCTCCCCGGCAGAACAGGCGCATATTCTCCGAATAGCGATATTTGATCCGCGGCCGCGCGGGCTTTGGCTTCGCTGCGGGTGTCGGTTTGGAGCGCACCGGCGCTTTATTTTTCGCGGCCGGTTTCTGCTCGCGAGCGGTTTTTCCCGACGCCTTTGCCGCGACATCGGTCTTCGCCCGCGTCGGCCGGGTGGCTTCAGCAGCGGCCGGCGCCGCGACTTCGGCTGGGAACGGAGCAGGGGCAGAGGCAGGGGCCGTCAGGGTGGCTGATGCTGCCGCCGCGGTCCGAACAGCCGGCGCAGGCGAAAAGGACCTGCGGGGGGCGCCACCGGGAACCGTCCCGGCGCTTGCCAACGACAGCCTGCCGACATCGGCCGCCGCCGCCGCCGTCGCCGCGCCCTCACGGATCCCTTGCTGGCGGCCGCCCACCCAACCCGCCGCGCCAGCCGCGCTCGTCAGCGCGACCAGCAGCAAGGCCGTGACAGGCTCGAATCGGCGGCTGTTGCGGCTGCCGACCGGACCATAAGGTGAGGGAAGCGCCATTATGGGATCGGTCCGCAAGCGGCGCGGCAGTGACGGGAAGGTGATCGACCGGAGAGCACGGGCAATCTGTCGCTTGGCTTTCGCTCCGCCGCCGGATGCGCTCATCTCTTCCAATTGTTGAATGACTTGCCGCCACCCCGGGTGGCCGGGCTCACCGCGCCAGCCTGACAGTTGCGCGACTGGCGCCCCATCGAACGGCGCCGGAGGGGATCGCCCGTCTGCTGAAACCTGAATGAGCTTCTGCTGCTGGCGTGCCGCATTCGCCTCGTCGCAGATCAGTGCCGAGGCGGCCGCGCCTTCCGACCAAATCACGACCGCCGCCTTGGCGGAGCGGATCCGCTCGACAACCTCGCCGCTATGCCAGAAATCATCGTCGGCTCCGTCGGCGCGCCACACCTGGAAGCCGGCATCGGCGATCGCGCCGCCGAGCTTGCCGGCCAGTTCGGTCTGTTCGCTCGCGCTGCGTATAACGACCTCTGTCAATTCACCACGCCCGCTGTTGAGGTTGCCGAAATCCCGAATAGCAGCAGGGGCATAGGCCTGAGAAGCGGGGCTCCGGGACCTGCTCCAAGACGGGACGCTCTTATATGATCGGGAGGCAGACGGTTGCTGCCATCCATATCCGGGCTGTGCCCTCAGCGCTTACCTGTTCGCGACAGCGGCCGCATCACCGTCTCGATCACCATCCTCGCCGCGCGCCGGCCGATCTCCTCCCCGGCCTCGTTGGAGAAGCGGTAGTGGACGCCGCCATAGATGCGCGAGTCGGACACCTGCTGCACCCACTCGTCCCAGCTGGGCAGCACCTGCACCGCCGCGGTTGGGACACCCATGGAGGCGACCCGCACGCCCGTCGCCGGACGCGGCCCAGTCTCGGCCTTCATTA
>JALYGI010000046.1 GCA_030777185.1 Pseudomonadota bacterium | reverse complement strand
GCGCTCCAGAAACCCTTCTTCGCATCGAAATAGACGCCGAAGCGGTCGTTGACGTCGACCTCGACGCCAGCCTGGATCACGGGGCCGTGCGAGTCGCTGAGCTTGACGTCTGTGGCAAGCCGCTCCTCAGTCTTCCAGATCTTGTTGAGGCCGATGCCGCCGCCGACATAAGGCGAGAAGACCTGGCCGCGCAGCGGGTGCCATGTCGCCGTCAGCGTGAAGTTGCTCGACGTGTCGTTGAAGAGGTTCGGCGTTCCTGCGAGCGAGCCGGCAGGAAGATTGAACGTTTTCGCCGGTGTCGTTCCGGCAAACCGCACGGCGACATTCGGGTGCACGAAATGCCCGATCTCGATGCTGCCGATCCAGTCCTTGTCGGTGGTATAATCCGCCGACGGATCCTGCACACCGTTGACGAAAACCGGGCCCTTGTCGGCAAGATCGATATGAGCAGCGCCCAGGCGCACGAACGTGTCCGGCTGCGCGCCGGATTGCGCCGATGCCGGCGTTGCGAGGAGGCTCGCCGCCAGGGCCGCCGAAACACGTATAAGATGCTTCATTCTGGATCACTCCTGTTCCAGTCAGCTTCTAATGGGACAAGGTAAATTGCCGGTTAAAGCTGATTGGACAAATTTGGGCGGTCACCCGTTGGCGATGCGCCTTGTGGTGCGCGCCTGCAGCTCCGCGGCAATCGCTGCCGTCTTGGCCGGACGAATCGACGCCACCGTCGCGGCACCACGCTCGCCTTGCGCACGAACAAGGGCATCGATGGTGTCGAAATCGGCCGATCCGTCGAGCAGGGCATCATGCTGCCGCGTCGCTTCCGCTGTTGCCACGCTCAGTCGATGTACGGCATCGATGATGTCGCGGCTGCTATGGTTGGCCATCACCTGCATCCGGAACCGGGCCTGGCCTTTCGGCACCGCCGGGAATTCCACCAGATTGGCGAGCAGGCCGATGTCGGGCAGGCGTCGGCTGACCAGACGGGCAAGGCCCTCGCTTCCCATCTTCACACAGACGATGGGAGAAGGGTCGCCATAGGTCTCGAAACCGGTGCCGTGGAGGAGCTCACGCAGCAGCCGAATGTTCGTCATCAAGCTGGCACGGAGCCGCGAACCCTCTTCGGAATCGACGATTTCGAAGGCCTTCGACACGATCGCCGCCTGTGTCGGCGAGAGTGCATTCGAGAAGGTGCAGGGCGAGCTGTAATAGCGCAAATATTCCTTTACGCTGCGCTGATTGCACGCAACGAAGCCGCCGTTGGAAGCGAAGGTCTTGGAGAAGCTGCCCATCACCACGTCGACCTTGCCGAGCATCCCCTGCGCGCCGATATGGCCGCGGCCGTCCGGCCCAAGGCAGCCGAGATCATGCGCCACGTCCACCATCAGGGTCGCGCCATATTCGTGTGCGAGCTCCTGCAGCGCCTGAATGTCCGGGGTGTCGGAGTCCATCGAGAACAGGCTCTCGGTGACCACTAGGATGCCGTTCTCGCTGTCCTTGGCGCGGATGTTCTTCAGCTTCTCCCGCGCGCCCTCAATCGAGTTGTGGCGGAAATAATGGATGTTGCGGGTAGCGGCCTGCGCGCCTTCCTGGAGGCAGGCGTGCGACAGCGCGTCCATCACGATGTGGTCGGAGGGTCTGACGAGACCCTTGACCACTCCGAAGCCCGCTGCCCAGCCGGTCGGGAAGAGGGTGACATGCTCCATCTGGAGGAACTCGGCGATCTTCTGCTCGAGCCCGAGCGACAGCGAGGTGTTGCCGACGAGCGCGGGCGAGCCGGCGCTGTGCACGCCGAATTCGTTAATCGTCGCGATCGCTGTATCGCGGACTGCATCGTGCGCGGAGAGGCTCAGATAATCCTGCGAGGCAAAGTTGATCCCCTCGAACAGCGCGCCTTCATCGGTTCGCGCCAGGCACGTGCTGCGGGGCCCAGTCTCCGTCGAGCGGCCGAGCGGCCACAGGCCGGTGTCGCGGCGCAACTCCTGCCATTCGAAAAAAGCTTCCACCCGCTCAATGAGATTGCTGCCCGGCAGATAACGGAAGTCACGCATGCTTCCACCCAAGGCCGCCAGCCTCTGATCCCGCACTTTATCCATTTTCACTTTCCCCCTTCGGGACCGATGACGTCCCGCCGGAAAAAAGGTTTAGACGGAATTCAATATCTTTCGGTGAAGCGCTATGATTAACGCGTATGTTTCTCGATCTTTTCGATAAGATCGGGAAGAGAGATGGGCTTCGTCTCGAAATCGACGCACCCCACTTCGACACTCTTGCGCCGGTCGCTGTCGAGCGCGTGGGCGGTGAGCGCGATGATCGGGATGTGCCGGGTGCGCTGGTTGGAGAGGATGTGGGTGGTCGCTTCCCACCCATCCATCTCGCCAAGGGCGACATCCATCAGAATTAGGTCCGGCAGTTCCTGCTCGGCAAAGCGTATTCCCTCAGGGCCGTCGACGGCGCAGACGATCTCATAGCCTTTGCGCTCCAGCCGCCGCTGCAGCATGTCGCGATTCATCTCATTGTCTTCGACGATCAGGATCTTGGTCATCGTGTCCTCGTTCAGGTCAGGTCGCGGCGTATCGATCAGCTTGCCAGGGCAAGCTGTGAAGCCGTTGAGACTTCGGCCGGGACGGAAATGGTGAAGGTCCGCCCACCGGACGAATCGTGGAATACGTGGATGTCTGCGCCGATCACTCCGAGGAATTTCTGGCCGAGCGCCAAATCGATGCCGGCGCCGCCATATTTTGTAGGTGTCGCGTCCCGGTCGTCAGTGAAGATGTCGAACAACGCCTCGGTGGGGCGTCCGTCGAGAGCGCCCTTGGGATCCTTGATCCGGATGAGTGAGGCGCCGTCGGCACCTCTGCAAGCAGTGATGCTCAAGCTGCCGCCATCGGTGCCGTTGGCTGCGCCTAGAAGAATGTGGCTGACACCCTTGGTAAGCGCGCCCCAATCGGATCTCGCGACGAAGTCCGCCTGCCGCAGGTCGGCCTCGAGGCTGTAGTTCCTCTCGGCGAGGGCGGAGCCGGCGAGCCGTTCCACCTCGCCGAGCCGCTGCTTGACGTTGTCAAAGGTGAAATTCACTTCCAGCTTTCCAGCCTCGATCTTGGAGAAATCAAGGATGTCATTGACGAGCTTAAGCAGATGCGCGCCGGCGCCATGGATGTTTTCAAGATCCTGAGCGATGTCCTCCTCGCCCTCATCGCGGGCATCGTCGAGGAGAAGCTGGCTATAACCGATGACCGCATTGAGCGGCGTCCGCAGCTCATGGCTCATGCTCGCGACGAAGTCGGCCTTCGCCGCGCTGGCCTGCTCGGCGGCCGAGGTGATCGATTGAAGGCTTTCGGACGTGGCCAAGAATTCTCCAACCTCGCGTTCGAAGCGCTGCTGCTCCTTAAGCACTCGCGCGAAATAAAGCGACATCATGGCGACATAAACGGACGCGCTGATCGTGGAGATGATGCCGATCACCTGGAACAGCTCAAGGTCCACAGGCGGAAACCGGTAGCCGGCCAACACCAGCAGCCCGAACACGGTGACGTTGGCGGCGATGAGAAGGAGCAATCCGTCTTTGATGCGACCCTGCGAGGGTAGATAGAAGAAAGCCAGGATCGGCGTGATGAGCACCCACGGCAGGAATGGCGAATAGATGCCGCCATAGGAGTAGCAGGCCCACAAAATGCAGAAGAGCAAGTTCTGCACCGATACGAAAGCGATGATATTATAGGCGCGCGTCCATTTGAGGAGGAAGGGGTAGACCCAGAATGCCGTGATGGAGCCTGCGAAGGTCCAAAAGCGATAATCCGCAACTTGGCCGACGATGTAGAGGTAAAGGGGGATTACGTTACCCAAGAAGGGGCCGAACACGTGGCTCAGCATGAACATCCGCGCGCGCCGGTGCGAATCCGGGCGAACCCTGATCTCAACGGGAATGAAATAGTCGAGGAAGCCGTCGATGCTGATCGACTTCGCGAAGGCGCTGATGCCCATTATCGCCGAGTTCCCCCTCTCACCCCCCGGCGCGACGGGTCCCCAAACCTGCCGGCCTTCAGCCAGCCTCGCTACAGAAGGTCGGTTAAGGCGGCGTAAAGCGGACCGGCCTCGTTTACCGGAAATTCAGCGCAAGCCGCTAGACCTGGCGAGGGTTTAAAGGGGCGCACCTTACATGCTGGAACTCATGAAGCGGACCGTGGACTATTTTGTCCCCGCAACTGCGCGGGACGAGGCGTCCAGCTATATGATGGTGCGAACCTTCGTGTTCCTCCATCTGTTCGGGCCCCTTCTGGGTCATTCGGTGACCATCTTCCTCTACCAGGCATCCCAGTCGATTGACTGGGTCTTCTGGGTCATCGAACTCAATCTCTGTTTCTTCTGGCTAATGCCTCTCCTGGTGCGGCGAACGGGAAAACTGACCTGGCCCGCCACGCTGTCGGTGCAGGCGCTGGTGACGCTGAGCCTGTTCGGCTCCTTCCACTATGGCGGGATCAGCTCTCCTTTCCTGCCCTGGATTCTGATCGCGCTGCTGCTTGGTTTCTTCTACCTGGCCGATCGCCCGCGTGTGCTTCTCACCGGCGTTGCCCTTCAGCTTGCAATCTTCATCGGCGCTCGCATCATCGTGGGGCAGTTTCCCATGCTGGTGCCGCTCGAGAGCCTCTGGCTGGTGAACCTGATCTCGATCGTCTCAGCGCTCATCTACATCACCTTCGTTGCGCTTTATTACGAGAACGTGATGCGCGAGAGCTCCGAGCTTGAGCAGGCCGCGAACGCGCAGCGGATCAAGGCCGGAGAGCTGCGACAGGCGATGCTCCGTGCGGCCGAGGCAAGCCACCAGAAATCCATTTTCCTCGCCAAGATGAGCCACGAGCTTAGGACGCCGCTGAACGCCGTGATCGGCTATAGCGAGATGCTCCGGGACGATCTGGAAGAGAAACCCGGCTGGGAGCAGAAAGCCGCGGATCTCGATCGCATCAATGCGGCCGGCCGGCACCTTATTGCTCTCGTCAACGACGTTCTGGATCTTTCCCGGATCGAAGCGGACGACCTGCAGCTTCACAACCAGGAGATCGATCTGGTCTCGCTTGTTGAAGACGTAATCGCGACAACGGAGCCGCTGATCAAGGTTCAGGACAATCGCCTCGAGCTCCAGATTTCACCGCACATTGGCTGCATCGTTGCCGACGGCTTGAAGCTTCGCCAGTCGTTGCTCAACCTTCTCAGCAACGCCGCCAAATTCACGTCCAAAGGCACGATCACGCTCACCGTCATGCGCCGGCAAGGACCTGGTGGGGAAATGGTGATGTTCGAGGTGCGGGACACCGGCATCGGCATCTCCAAGGACGGGTTGAAGCGGCTCTTCCGGAACTTCAGCCAGGCGGAGCGGGATACCTCCGCCAAGTTCGGCGGCACCGGCCTGGGCCTCGCCCTTACGCGACGCTTCTGCGAATCGATGGGCGGCAGCGTGGACGTCGAATCTCAGGTTGGCGTAGGATCTAGCTTCAAGCTGGAGATTCCGACTCTACCGCGCAAGGCCGATTGGGCGCAGGCACGGCTCGCGCGGGTCGCCTGAGCGGCCAATTTTTTAAACTTTTTCGGGCAAGGAGCGGCAGCGATGCGTCGGGGGAGCAACCGAGGCCGGGGGGACGAGGACGAGTTGCATGGCTGGAGCGACAAAAAATTGGCGCGAAGAGCGCACGGTGAGTCGAAGCATGGCGGCAAGGTCGCTGCGGCCGCGTCGAAGCACATGGCTTTAGCGAAATGAATCAACCGTCCAGATCAGACCCGGTGATCGGCAGACGCATCCTAATCGTCGACGATGTCGAGGATAATCGAACCGTTCTCGATCGGCAGCTGAGGCGCAACGGGTTCGCGACGAGCATGTGCGACGATGGGGTGGCGGCGCTCGCCGAAATCACTTCAAACCCGCCCGATCTGGTGCTCCTCGACTGGATGATGCCCAACCTCTCCGGGCTTGATACGCTGAAGGCGATCAGGGAGCATTATGACGCCAACGCACTGCCGGTGATCATGTGCACGGCACGCGACGAGGAGAGCTCGATCGGCTCCGCGATTGAGGCCGGAGCGAACGATTATGTGCAGAAGCCGATCCGAATGCCGGTGTTGCTCGCACGTATTTCGGCACAGCTGATTCGTAAGGCCAGCGCCGACGCGCTCGGCGCGGTGAACCTCGATCTTGAAAACACACTCGCCCACCGCACCAGAGCCTTCTTCAATCGCGCGCGTGAGCCCGCGGATGAGAAGCCGGAATGAACGTATGGGGTTCCGTGTTCGAGCTTCTCGCCGATAGCTCGGGTGCAAAGCTAGGCTCGGCCGTCGTCTGCATGGCGTCGGCGGCCATGCTCGCGCGCCAGGCCACCCAGCGCGGCGCTTCAAGCCGGCTTCTCGCCTGCATGGCAGAACGCGAGGTTGCACTCAGCAAGGCTGCAATCACCGATTCCGTTACGGGCCTCAAGAACCGCATGGCGTTCAGCCGCGAACTGGAGGCGCTTTTGGAGGATAGGAGCCGCTCTGAGATCGCGGTGCTGTTCCTCGATCTCGACCGCTTCAAGGAAGTGAACGACACCCATGGCCACAAAGTGGGCGATGAGCTGCTGAAAGCCGTGGCGAAGCGCCTGTGCGATCTGATGCCGGAAGGCGCCACGCTTGCGCGGATCGGAGGTGACGAGTTCGCCGCGATCGTCCGCATGGACCCGGCGAAGCCGCTCGACAACCTGGCGATCGCCATCGTGGAGTCGATCTACGAGCCCTTCACCATCGAAGGTAATACCGTGCATGTCGGCGCCTCGGTCGGCATCGCAAAGGGAATGCGCCCGATCTCGTCTGCCGACGACTTGCTGCGGCAGGCGGACATCGCCATGTATGACGCCAAGTTCAGCAAGACGGACTCGTTCCGCATCTTCGACGAGCGTATGAGTAAGATGATCGCGCTGCGGTCGAGCATGCGCGCCGAGCTGGAACAGGCGATCAGCCAGGATGAGCTCAGCCTGAAGTTTCAGCCGCTCGTTGATGCGCAAACCGGCGCCCTGGCAAGCGTGGAGGCGCTGCTGCGCTGGTCGAATTCCTCTCAGGGAGAAATCTCACCTGGAGACCTCATCCCACTGGCAGAAGAGAGCGGACAGATACTGGCGCTCGGCAACTGGATTCTCGACAAGGCGCTTGACGCGATCCGGACGCTTGGAGACGTGCCGGTGGCGGTTAACGTCTCGCCGATCCAGTTTCGCCATCACGGCTTCGGCTCGACAGTGGGCGACAAGCTGCTTGCGGCCGGCATCAGGCCCGATCTCCTGCGGATCGAGATCACCGAAGGCGTGCTCATCTCGCATATCGACGCCGCCAAGAGCACGATGCGGCAGCTTCGCCAGATCGGGGTGGAGGTGGTGCTGGATGATTTCGGTACCGGCTATTCCAGCCTGAGCTATCTTCAGAATCTGGACCTCGATGGCATGAAGATCGACCGGTCCTTCATGAAGGATTTGGGCAAGCGTCCCTTGGCCACCCAGATCATGCGATCAGTGATCGAGCTCGGCCACAGCCTCGGACTCAAGGTGGTCGCGGAGGGCGTCGAGAATGATTGGCAGGTGCGGCTGCTCCAAACGCTGCAATGCGATCATTTGCAAGGCTATTATCTCGGCACGCCGATGAGCCTTGAAGACATCGTCAATTTCCGGAAAGGCGGAGAGGCCCGCGCCAAAGTCACGCGTTCCCTCGACGGGGAGCTCGACCGTCGCGCCAGCGCCTGACCTCGATCCAGCGGCTTGGGTCAGCTTGATCCATTCTGGAGGCGATCAGCGAATCGCGCGGCTAACTCCTTGAGGCGCCTAAGCTCGCTTGCCAGGCCGGCGGCATCTTCGCTGAGCTCTGCGGATGCGCTCGCAGTTTGTGTGGTGACCGAGCCGAGCTGATTGATCCTGTCCACCAGCGTGTCGGCGTCGTCGGCACTTTCTTCCGCCTGCATGACGATCGTCTGCACCTGCGTCCTCTGTTCGACCACGGCACGCACGATCGTGTCGGTCGCGCGGTTCAACTCGACGATCGTCTCCCCGACGTCGACCAGCGACTCGTTGGCGAGCGTGGCACGCTCGATCACCGTATCGAGGATACCGCCAATGCTGACGGTGGCACCCGCAGCCTGGCCGGCCAAGCTCTTCACCTCCTGCGCCACGACCGCGAATCCCTTGCCGGATTCGCCGCTGCGCGCCGCCTCGATCGCGGCATTGAGGGCAAGCAGATCGGTATTGTTCGCGATCTCCCGGATCACGTTCACGAACCCGCCGATTTCATCGGCCTGGGAGGACAGGGCTCTTACGGCTTCCGCGCTGGAAGCGGAGCTGCCGTTGAGCTGCACGCTCAGCGTCGCCTGCTCCTCGACGCTTCCGGCGATTTCCTGAATCGACTTGGCGAGTACCGAGATGCCGGCGGAGGCGAGCCGAGCCGAGCCGGAGGTCTGGTCCGCGGCTGCGGCAAGTTGACTGGTTTCTCCGTTCACGCCTGCCGCAGCTTCGCTGAGGGAGCGGGCGCGGCTCTCGAGCTTGGCGGCGGCAGCTTCGAGCGCGTCGATCGCGGCGCCGATCAGCTGATGGAATTCCGCCGCCAGGTCCCTTTGCCCGCCTTGTGCTGCTTCTTCGTCTCGCCCAACCGCCATTTCAACGATTCCCAAATATCCCCCGATCACGTCACTGTTGCAGTTTCGGCCCAGGATCGCACCCGAATTGATGACATTTGAAGATCTTCACAGGCGTGAAATCGACTACCAAAGTCCATGGCGCTTCTACCTCAACCGATCAGCCCCTAGTCGGAGGCGCGCGTGCCGCGGCCGCGCGTGTCGCCCAGCAGGTTCTGCTGCCAGAACATCAGGCTGGTCCAGAACAGGTAATCCTGGTTGACCTTCTTGGAAAAGCCGTGGCCCTCGTCCCGGGCGAGAAGGTGCCAGGCGGTGCGGCCGTTGGCGCGGACCGCCTTCACCATCTGGTCCGCCTCCGACGCAGGCACGCGCGGATCGTTGCCGCCTGTCACCACCATCAGGGGAATGTTGAGTTCGCGCGAGCGAGTCATTGGCGAGATCGCCAGCAGCTTGGCGCGCTGCACGGGATCGCGTTCATCGCCATATTCGACACGTCGCAAATCGCGGCGGTAGGATTGGGTGTTCTCAAGGAAGGTTACCCAGTTCGAAATCGCGACCGAGCAGTTGGCGCCGCGGAGGCGATTGCCGTAACGGATCGCGCCCGCATAGCACATATAGCCACCGTAGGAGCCGCCGGTGATGCCGATCCGCTTGGGATCGATCGCCCGGTCCTTCGAGAGAGTGTCGAGAAAGGCGCCGATATCCTGCACCGAATTCTCCCGCAGATCGGGGCCGTTATCCAGAGCGACGAAGCGCTTGCCGTAGCCGGTCGAGCCGCGGACGTTCGGGAAGAAGATGGCGATGCCGAGCTCGTTGAGATAATAATTGTTGCGCCCGAGGAATCCGGGCCGCGACTGCCCCTCGGGGCCGCCATGGATGTTGACGATGAGCGGCCGCCGGCCCGGGAATTTCTTCGGATCCGGCCGGTAGAGGAAGCCCGAGACCCGCTCGCCGTCGAAACTTCGCACCTCGACCAGTCCGGGCTCGACATTGCGGCTGGTGTCGAGGCCGCCGGTCTCGCTCTCCGTCCAGCGCGTGACGACCAATGCCTGCGGACTCACCGAATAGACGTCGGCCGGCGAGCGTGCCGAGGAGACGGTGAGGCCGATGTCGCCCCAGGGCGCGATCTCGAGCGCGCCGATGGTTCCGTTTGGAAGGGCGCGAACTTCGCGCACCTGGCGGGTGCGCGGATCGAGCAGCTTGAGGCGGCTGACCCCCGCTTCGTTGACGGTATAGGCGATGAAGCTCCCGTCTTCGGAAATGTCGAAATTCTCGACATCCCAGCTTCTTTCAGGGGCGACCGGCGTGAACCGGCCGGTGGCCGGATCGAGGGTGCCGAGGCGCTGGAAGTCGGACCCTTCGTCGGAGGTGACCCAGAGCGTTCCGTCCGGAGCGAACTGAGCGCCGCCATAGGAGATTTGCTGGCGGTGATCGCCGATCGGCGTCATCCGGCCGGACGACAGATCGAGCCGATAGAGATCGGCGTCGGTGACGGAGATGTAGTTGACCGCGATCGCGCTCTTCCCGTCGGGCGCGAAGTCGCTCACGCCCCAGCCGCCGCCCTTCACCTGCGCGACCAGCCGGTCGCTCTTCGGCCGGCGCGGATCCATGACATAGATGTCGTTGTCGGCGCCGTTGCGGCGGGTGGACGTGTAGGCGATCCATTGCCCGTCATGGCTCCATGCGTT
>JALYGI010000045.1 GCA_030777185.1 Pseudomonadota bacterium | reverse complement strand
CAGTTGCATTGGTCGCCCCGACGTCCTGCAGGATCGACGCCTGGTTGTTCGTGCCGAGTTGCTGGATCGACGCAAACTGCCCTCAGCCGCGCTGTTCGATTGTGGCTGTGGAATTCGTTGTGCTCTGGAAGATTATTGCCTCCGCAGATCGAGCGCCACCGGCGAAATAGAAGGGGTCAGTTGAGTTGCCGCTGGCGGGATCGCCGGGCGAGGAGGGCCCGGCACCAGCAGTTTGCAATACCCGCACGAAGCCATTCAAGCTGGACTGCCTGACCGAGACGCGGTTGGGGATGCCCGCGCCACCGTCGAGCAATTCGGCACCGGATCAGCGGACAGAACTGTCGTGGGAAGCCGTCGCCTGGTTGTTGACGCCGTTGTCGTTTACCGTAGATCGGTTCGTGCCGCTGAACGTGGTTTGAGCCGAAGCCATGTCCGTGGAGAGCGCAATGAGGGACGCGCCAAGCGCAAGCTGCCTGGAAAACATCGGACTCTCCAACAATCAGGGACTCTGTGTCTGCTCCAATGACTTGGAAAGTCAATGCCGTGCCAGTCGGCGAAAAGCTCGGCAAGACTGGCTGCTGCTTCTCATCGTTCAATCGGGTTGTACCGTCTTGCACGATCCCTTGACACCGGTTACCTAGCCCTCGAAAGGTGGCGACGATCACCGGCGATATGCGATAGGACGAAGATGCCAAGGCCTCTCCAGCTCCACCCGGACCGCCTGCTCCCCGCGGACCCCGCCACCCGCGCGATCGCCCGCGCGCTCTACCAAGAGGTGAGGGGGCTGCCGATCGTCAGCCCGCACGGCCATACCGACCCGGCATGGTTCGCCACAAATGGCGCCTGGGCGAACCCCACCGAGCTTCTGCTCGCGCCCGACCATTATCTTTATCGGATGCTCTACAGCCAAGGCGTGCCACTCGAAACGCTGGGCGTTTCGAGCAAGGCCGGGCCCTCCTCGGCCGATCCGCTGCAGGCGTGGCGGCTCTTCGCCGGCCATTATCATCTCTTCCGCGGGACGCCTTCCCGCATCTGGCTCGATCATGTGTTCAGCGAGGTCTTCGGCATTGACGTCGCGCTCGAGCCCGCAACGGCGGAGCTTTATTATGAGCATATGGTGGCGGCGCTGGCGGCGCCGGCCTTTCGTCCTCGCGCTCTGTTCGAGCGGTTCGGGATCGAGCTTCTCGCCACCACCGAAGGCCCGCACGAGGATCTCGTCCATCATGCCACGATCCGCGCGTCCGGGTGGGGCGGGCGGGTGGTCACGACCTACCGGCCGGATGCAGTCATCGATCCGGAGCATGAAGATTTCGGGCGGGCGCTTTCCCGTTTCGCCGAGCTGACGGGAGAGGATGTCCACAGCTGGGCCGGCTACCTGGCCGCGCATCGCAAGCGCCGCGCCGATTTCCGTGCGGCGGGCGCGACGGCCACCGATCACGGGCATCCGACCGCTGCCACCGCCAACCTTACCTCCGGTGAGGCGGAAGCGCTGTTCGGTCGGATTGTGGGCGGCTCCTGGACGGGCGAGGATGCCGAGCTGTTCCGGGCCCAGATGCTGACTGAGATGGCGGCGATGAGCGTCGAGGACGGGATGGTGATGCAGATCCACCCCGGCTCGCTCCGCAATCACAACCGTCTGCTCCACCACCTTTACGGCCGCGACAAAGGCGCCGACATCCCGACGCGAACGGACTATGTCCATGCCTTGAAGCCGCTGCTCGACCGGTTCGGCAACGAGACCCGCCTTTCGATCATCCTCTTCACGCTGGACGAGAGCGCCTATGCGCGCGAGCTCGCGCCGCTCGCCGGCCATTATCCGTGCCTGAAGCTGGGCCCCGCCTGGTGGTTCCACGACAGTCCGGAAGGGATGCGCCGCTTCCGCGAGATGACCACCGAGACGGCCGGCTTCTACAACACGGTAGGCTTCAACGACGATACCCGAGCCTTCCTCTCGATCCCGGCCCGGCATGATGTCGCACGCCGGGTCGACTGCTCGTTCCTTGCCCGTCTGGTGGCCGAGCACCGGATCGAGGATTGGGAAGCCGTGGAGCTTGCCCATGAACTCACCTACGGCCTCGTCAAGCGCGCCTATCGCCTCGACGAGCCGCGCGCCCAAGCTGCCTGATCAACGGAGACTTCGATGTTTGAGAGGACCTATTACGCCACCCATCCCGATATGATGGAGTGTGTCTCGAATGAGGAGCTGCGGGACCGCTACCTCATTCAGAATCTGTTCCGTGAGGGCGAGGTCGTCCTCAATTATACGCATGCCGATCGCTTCGTGATCGGCGGCGTCCTTGTCGGCGCGAGCGACGTGCGGCTGCCCGACCAGACCGAGCCGGCCTCGGCGGCGGGGCACCCGTTCCTGGAGCGGCGCGAGCTTGCCATCGTGAATGTCGGTCGCTCGGCCGGCACGGTGACCGTCGACGGCGAAGCTTTCGAGCTTGGCAACAAGGATTGCCTTTATGTCACGATGGCGGCCAGGGAGGTGCTGTTCGCAGGTGAGGGCGCGCGCTTCTATCTCGCTTCCTGTCCCGCGCATAAGAGCTTCCAGACGCGCAAGCTCTCGATCGCGGAGGCGAATGCCCTCGAGCGCGGCAGCCTCGAGGAGTCGAACGAGCGCACCATTTACCAGCTCGTCATTCCAGGCATTTGCGAGAGTGCGCAGCTCGTCATGGGCCTCACCGTTCTGCGGCCGGGCAGCGTCTGGAACACGATGCCGCCGCACATCCATGAACGCCGTTCGGAAATCTATTTCTACTTCGAGCTGGATGGCGAGAACGACCGCGTCTTCCATTATATGGGCGAGGGTGAGGCGATGCGGCATATCGTCATCGCCAATGAGGAAGCGGTCATCTCCCCGCCCTGGTCGATCCACATGGGTTCCGGCACCAAGGCTT
>JALYGI010000044.1 GCA_030777185.1 Pseudomonadota bacterium | reverse complement strand
CCTGGGCCTATGGCGGCAACCTCAACTATCAGCTCTCCGCGCTCAACTACCGTCTGACCGAAGTTGGCCGGCAGTGGGAAGGCCCCGTATTCGCGAGCGTCTTTGCCGAGCACAAGAACGTCCTCGGGCTGACCGTCAGGGGAACGATAGCTAATGTGCTGGGGGCAAGGAGCCTGTTCGACCGAACAGTCTATGTCGGCAGGCGAACCGGGCCGATCGACTTCTTCGAGCGGCGAGACCGCAGGATCGGCCCGATATTCGTCTTAAACGTGTCGGGGAAATTCTAGGGCCTGATCGGTTGAGGTGGAAGCGCTATGCGCTTCCGCCGAAGACGTGAATCAGGCCCTTTTCATATAGCCCACGACCTTGATTCACGGATCAGGCTGATTCAGCCTGATCCGATCAAGGTCTGGCGTGCGCTCACTGACGTCATTCAGTCAATCGACAGCCAAGCACTCGGATAAGCGCTTCAGCCACAAGCCGGACGCTGCTCAAGCGTCGGCAAGCAGGAGCCCGAAGATGCTGAAGAAAGTGACCCTTGCCGCCGCAGCCGCCGTCACAGCTCTTACTGCTGTTCCCGCCGCTGCAGATGCCCGGCCTCGCGGCAAAGCCCACGGCTATTACAACAACAGCGCTCATGCTCGTGCCTATGCAAACCGGAACCGTCACTACAACGAGGGGTACAGCGGTCGCAGCTACGGCTATCAGGACAGCTACCGTCGGTGCCGCTCCGGCACGACAGGTGCCATCGTCGGAGGCGCTGCCGGCGCTCTGCTGGGCCGCGAGATTGCAGGCGACCGCACCCTCGGCACCATCCTCGGCGGTGCGGCTGGCGCTCTCGGTGGTCGTGCACTGACTCGGGATCGCAACTGCCGCTAGGCTCGTTCCCGCGCCGACTGCACTCGTCTTCGGTGGGAACGGAACGAACTATCGGCTTGCAGGCCGGCGGCCGCTACTGACCGGAAGCGGACTGCCCGTTCCCGGCGGCAGGAGCGCGGATGCGGGCCTCAAATCTGTGAGGGCTCGGCTCATTCAGTCTCGGAAGTGGATCCATAAACCGGAAAGTCGGGGCGCCGCGGCTGGGACGGCGGTGACTTCTGGAGCGCGTCAACAGTGAGCGCCACCGCTGCATCCAGCTGCGGATCGCGGCCCTCGGCGACGAGCTTCGGGTCCTGCTCCACGACATGATCGGGTTCGACGCCGCGGTTTTCGACGTCCCACTCTCTCTTCGCGCTGAAGAAGCCGACGTTGGGCGACGTGACTTGGGCGCCGTCCATCAGCAGTGGCGTCGGACCTATCCCCACCAAACCCCCCCAGGTGCGTTTCCCGACGAGCGGGCCCTGGCCGAACTGGCGGAACATCCAGGGCAGCATGTCGCCTCCCGATGAGGACGCCTCGTTGATGACCATTGCCTTGGGGCCGAGGATCGAGGCGCTTGGCGTGCGCTCAACCGCGCCGTAACGGGGCTGCCAATAGGAGATGAGGCGTCGGTTCAGGACCTCGATGATGTAGTCGGCGGCCTGTCCGCCGCCGTTGAAGCGGTCGTCGATGATTACGCCCTGCTTGTCGGTCTGCGCGAAGAAGTATCGATTGAAGCTGGTGAATCCGCCCATGCCGGTGTCGGGCAAATGGACATAGCCGATCTTGCCTCCTGAAAGCTTGTCCACGCGTCGGCGATTGCCTTCGATCCAATCGAGATTGCGGAGCCGTGCCTCGCTCGCGACGGGGAGGACGGTCACCTCCCGCGCCGCGCCGCGCGCAGCGGGTTGCAGGCGAAGAACCACCGCCTGGTCGGCGAGCCCCTCCAGCGGCTGCTGGATGTCCATGTCGGCCGAGACGGTGGTTCCGTTCACGGCGAGGATGCAGTCGCCCGGGCTGATGTTCAGCCCCGGCTGCGCAAGCGGAGCCTTGACGTCCGGCGACCAGGTGCCGCCGTCATAGATTTTGGAGATGCAATAGCGGCCGTCTCGGATGACGTAGTCGGCGCCGAGCAGCCCGCCCGGAACCCGCCGCGCCGTTGGGATCGCGCCGCCGGACCCGCGAAGATGCCCGACCGAGAAGCCGGTCAGCATTTCCTGGAAGAGATAATTGAGGTCCGCCCGCGCGTTGAGCGCGGCGACATAGGGCGCAAGGCGCCGCTCCGCCGCCACCGTGTCATAGCCGTGGAAGCCGGGGTCGTAGAAATAAGCGCGCTGGATCCGCCACACCTCGCGGTAGATCTGCGCCCATTCGGCAGCCGGATCGACACGGACCTGGAGCGCGTCGAACTTGAGCCGTCCCTCGGCGTCCCCAGACTTCAGCGGCTTGTCCGCCGCGCCGATCACGTAGGTCGGCTTCGGCCCCGGCGTGCCGGGAGGCGGCGGAGCGGCCGGGGGCGGCGCATAGGCGACCAGCAGCTTCTCGCGATCGGCGCTGAGCTCGAAATCCGCGACATTCTCCGCGAGTGTCTCCGGCTTCTTGTCCTCAAGCGTCCAGCGAACGAGCGAGCCCCCTTGCCCGCCATCGCCTTCTGCTCCCTCGCCTGCCTTCAGGAAGTAAAGTGCGCCGGACTTGCCCGCGGCGAGGCTCCGGTAGCGGGCCGGCGGAAGCGGAATCGCAGAGATGCGGCGCGCAATTGCATCGGGCGAGAGACCGGCAAGATCGACAACCGTGCTCGGCGCCGGGGGCTTTTTCGCTGGCTTGCCCTTCGCCATTTTGTCCTTGTCTGGCTTGGCGGCGTCCGGCTCGTCGCCTGTGCCGACTTCTTTTTCGTCCTTATTCTCAGGAGCGACGGGAGACGGCGTCGTCCGGGCGAGCGACAGGGCGTAGATGGAGCTTGTGGGGCGATAGAGATTGCTGCTCATGTCGAGCCGGTGCGTCGTCGCGCCCGCATTGTTGCTGGCAAGGAAGTAGAGATATTTCCCCTCGGCATCGAATGTGGGGCTCGCCGCACGCGCCATCGCGTCGGTGACCTGCATCGTCTGGCCGCTGCCGATATTGTGGAGCATCAGCACGTGCGAGTGATTGGACGCCATTCGTGCGAAGGCGAGCAGCTTTGAATCGGGCGACCAGGCCATACCGGCCGGCTCGATCGTAAAGCCGCCGAACACGTCTTCGCCGACCTTGGTGAGCTTTCCGCTTGTGAGATCGAGCATCCAGGTGAGGAGGCGATTGTCCCGGAACGCGATCTTCTTCGAATCCGGAGACCAGAGCGGCTTGAAATAATAAGCGGGTTCGGCAGCCAGCTTATATTTCCTCGTCTTCGTACTCGCCCCCGTCTGCGGCGCCACATGGAGGGCGTATAATCCGCTTTCGTCCGAGAAGTAGGCGATGGACTGCCCGTCGGGGCTCCAGGCGGGTTCCCGCTCCATCACGCCCGGACTGTTGGTGACGTTGCGCAGCACGCCTTCCTTCGCCGGAACGCTCATGATGTCGCCATGCGCCTCAACGACCGCGCGGATGCCCGTCGGTGAAATGCGGACGTTCTGCACCTGATCGGCGACGCTCACGATGCGGGAGCGGACGTCGGGCATGTCGCCGGCGACTTCGATCGCGAGCCGCTGCGGCTGCCCCCCTGGGACCAGGGTATAGAGTTCGCCAAGGCGGTCGAAGATGAGAGTGGCGCCGTCGGTCGCGAGGCTGCGAATATCGGACGGGCCGGTATTCCGGTACACTTCGGAGACCGAACGGCTGGCGGGGTCGTAGACGAAGATGCTCATCGGGCCCTTGCGCGCCGACAGGAAGTAGAGCTTGTCCGCCATCCAGACGGGCGACAGGTCCGCGGCACCCTCGTGAGGCACTTGGACCGAATCGAGGCCGTCGAGCCTGGTCAGCCAGATGGATCCGGCGCGTCCGCCGCGATAATTCCCCCATGCGGTGTAGCTGGTGAAGTCGAAGGAGAAGGCCGGAGCGAAGGGATTGTACGCGATCGTGCTCCCGTCGCTCGAGAGCTTGCCGGAGAAAGCAAGCGGGAGTGGAAGGGCAGCGGCAGCGCCCCCCGTAATCGGCACTTCGAACAGCCTGGTGTAGCGGCTGCCGGCGTCCCGGTTTGAGCGGAAGATCAGGCGGCGGCCGTCCGGCGACCAGGCCACCGGGGAATCGGGCGCCGGGTGGTGCGTGACGCGGCTCGGCACTCCGCCGGTGACCGGCACCGTGAAGACGTCCACGTTTCCGTCATATTCGCCGGTGAAGGCCAAGGTGCCGCCGTCGGGCGAGAAGACAGGGCCGCTCTCGACGCCGGGCCCCGTCGTTAATCGAACCGCGCGGCCGCCGAGCCGCGGGGAAACCCAGATGTCGCCTGCACTGACGAAGGCAACCAGGTCACGGCTGAGAGCCGGCTGCTGCAGAAGCTGGTGATTGACTTTAGCGGAGGCTGCGGCGCCAGTCGCCGCCGAAAGAAAGGTCGCAGAAAAAAGAAAGCCCCACCGCATATTCCGCCCCCTCGATATCTCTTGCGGAGCGTGGACGGGTTTTCGTCGGTACGTCAACAAGTGCTTTCCAGCTCGCCCGCAGGTGCTGTGGGCGTGCTGGCTTGCTCCACCAGGCTAGCTAGTGCACCTTCCCTGTCAGCTTGTTCGAATGGGGTGACTGATGAAAAGAGTCGTAGCTGCCTCCTTTTTGATCGTCGCTGCAGCCTCCGCCGCGTTCTCGCAGTCGACAGATGCGGCTGCCCAGCGCGCCGCAATGCTGGAGCGAGCCCGCCGGGCGGAGCTGCCGGGTCAGTGGGCGCCGCCGCCAGTGAGCGCCTCCAGTCATTATGCTGCGGCTTATGCGCAGCGGATGTGCTCGGCGGTGTTCGTCGCGGGCATGGATCCGTCAGTCGCGCGACAGACGCTCGGGGACAACAACGCACTCGCTGCGGTCGCCCACAGGATCAAGGCCGGTGAGCCGGTCGTGGACCGGCGGCTGCGCGAGGTCCGCATCCAGGCGGCAGCTGGACCTGTGCGCGCGGCACGGCAGGTCGGCAGCCAAGGCTGCGTCATTCTTGCAGAAGAAGGGCAGCCGTTGCGCTTCGCACCGAGCAACGTGGTTCCGAGAGTAGCGGCTGTCCACACGACGATGTGGCCGATGGGCGATCGCCTCCCCGCGCAAAGGGCTGCCGGCTATGACGCAGCGAAAGTACAGGCGGCGCTGAATGCTGCCTTTGCGCCGGATGACGCGCTCACCCAAGCTTTCGTCGTGACATGGCGTGGCCAGCTGATCGGGGAGCGATATGGCCTCGGAGCGACTTCAACCACGCCGCTCGAAGGCTGGTCGATGGGCAAGAGCGTCATTGCCACCTTGCTGGGTGTTCTCATGCAGCAGGGCGCCTACACACTGGATCAGCCGGCGCCCATCCCTGAATGGCAGTCGCCAAACGATCCGCGGCGCAACATACGCATCCGTGACATCATGCAAATGTCCAGCGGCCTTCGCATCAGGGCCGAGCAGGATCCGGAATATGCCTATGATGGGCGTCTGCCGGACCATTGGTACTACTACACTGCGCCCAATGCTTTTGCCTATGCAGCAACCCGCCCACAGCAATGGGCCCCCGGCAAGATCGGCCGGTACCGCAACACCGATCCGGTGCTCGGTAGCTATATGGTGCGGCTAGCGGTTGAGAAGAGGGGCGAGAATTATCACAGCTTCCCTCAGCGAGCCTTGTTCGACCGGCTTGGCATTAGGTCCGCAGTCCTCGAAACGGACGCGAGTGGCAACTTCCTTACCCAGGGCGCGGATCTGATGTCTGGTCGTGACTGGGCACGCCTTGGCAACCTCTATCTTCAAGATGGCATGTGGAACGGCCAGCGTATCCTGCCGCAAGGCTTTGTTCGCTTCGTCAGCACCCCTGCACCGTCTTGGGAGGCAGACGGTCGCCCGATCTACGGCGGCTTCTTCTGGCTGAACCGGGACAAGACCTTCCCGGTACCGGCAGATGCTTACTACATGGCCGGAGCGGGCGGACAGTACACCATCATCATCCCCTCACACGATCTGGTTGTGGCGAGGCTGGGACGTTACGCTGGTGCCCGGCCGGGTGGCGACAGCCCCCGCAAAGCGCTTTCGCTGCTGATCGAAGCCGTCCCGATAAAGCGCTGAGCGATTCCTGCTAGGATGTTTCATCCTGCCGAAACCCGAGACCGGCGACGAGTGCTCGAAACAGCAAGAAAGGCAGCCAACTGGCTCATTGAAACAAAAAAGGGGCCGAAAGGCCCCTTTTATTATCCCCGTTCGCCGCGCCTGCGCTTAGGCGGTGGGGGCGCATATTCGACAGGCGGTGGCGGCGGCTCGTCGTACGCCATCGGCGGCGGCGCGTAGATCACTGCCTCACAAGGTGTCCCGGCATTTTGCATCGCGATACGAACGC
>JALYGI010000043.1 GCA_030777185.1 Pseudomonadota bacterium | reverse complement strand
TACCGGGAGCTGTTCGCCGGCTACGAAACGGACCCACGGCAATATCTCGAACGCACCTTCGAGGAGGTCGGCGGCTATGATGAGCTGGTCGTGCTGCGCGACATCCGCTTCGTGAGCTTCTGCGAGCATCACATGCTGCCGGTCGTGGGCCGGGCGCATGTCGGCTATCTGCCCGACAAGCGCGTCGTCGGGATCTCGAAGCTCGCCCGTGTCGTCAACGGCTATGCCCGCAGGCTCCAGATCCAGGAGAAGATGACGGCGGAGATCGCCACCGCGATCCACGAGGTTCTGCAACCCAAAGGCGTGGGTGTGGTGATCGAGGCCGAGCATAGCTGCATGACCTTGCGGGGAGTGAATTCGCCGAGCTCCTCGCTCAGCACCAGCCAGCTGATCGGCCTCGTGCGTGACGATCCAAGGACACGGGCTGAGTTTTTGCGTCTCGCTCGTGCTGGCTGAGCGATGTATGGCTCCACATCGTCCTCGCCGCCGCCGCGGGATATTTCGGCTTCGTTCGCCGCGACGCGGCAGGCGAGGCGTGAGCGTGTGACGGACGCGCCGGAGGAGCAGATGATCAAGCTTCGATCGGAAGCATTTCATGGCTCCCCGGCGCAGATGGCACGGCTGCGATTCCGTGCCTTGGCGTGCCCGCTAGAGCGGGATGAAATTGGTTGAAACGTCATTGCGAGGAGCGCGGCGACGAAGCAATCCAGTGTTGCCGACGATATCTCTGGATTGCTTCGCTGCGCTCGCATTGACAATTGGGTCAAGCTGAACCCATCATGCTCTAGTCGCCGTTTCGGCGCCGCGCCTGAACGGCCCCGACGGTGCTGAGCGACCAGCCCTCCGGAAGATAGTCCGTCGACATATAATAATAGAAGTTGCACCGGCCCGAGCGGCTGTAATTCCCGCCCTTGGCGATCCCAAAGGCGACCGTGCCGTGGAAGATCGGGCCGCCGCTGTCCCCGCCCCGGCATGACGGACCGGTCACCGTCACCCACACCGGATCGCACGGGCCGCCGCAAAGCTCTCCCGGAGGAGCGTAATCGGTGAGCTCGACCTCAGAGCAGCTATATCCGGTCGTCTCGCCCCGGTGGCAGACGGCGTCCCCGGCACGCGTGCTCGTTCGGCGCCTCCGAGTGGTGACATTGCGAAGCGCCCTTTTTCGGGCGTCGGCATAGAATTGCGGCTTCAGCGGCTGCGGCGCGACGTGGACCTGGACGTCCTGGTAACGGGCGCCCCATCCGCCGACGAAGCTCAGCGGTACCTCGCCGCCCTCAGGATCGAAGTAAGTGAGCGTGTCCGGGCAGTGCGCTGCGGTCACGACCCCTGTCTGCGTTCCGTCGGTCACCACGAAACCCGTCGTGCAGGCATAGCGGCGGCCATCCTCTAGGCTGATGCCCTCCACGCGCGACCCGCCGCCGATCCCAAGATTGGTATCCTCGCTGTCGAGCACCCGGACGCGGACGGGAACGCCCGTCAGCGCTTCGAGCTGGCCCTCCAGCTCGGCGGGCGCGAGGAGGCCGCTGCCGGCGCTCCTCACCAACAGGACCAACTCCCCGGTTCGGGGGTCGAAGCCCATCCCTTGCGACTTCGGAGCCGCTGCCCTGATAGCGTCCCGGTGCTGCCACATGGCCGAGACGACCTGATCATGCGTCGCGGCGGCGCCGGTGTGGAAGATTACGGGCACAGTCATACCGGCCGCGAATAGACTCTGATCGGGCACGGGTTCGGAACCGGTCAGGAGCACCACGATCCGGTACTCCGGGCTGTGCTCGATCGAGATCCCGGCGAGGCGATCCTTGAGCGTCTTCCCCAAGCGATCAGTGAAGCGGACGCTCTCCTCCTGCGCGCGAAGGCGGCGCACGGCTTCGTCGAGCCCGACGCCGTTCCGACGCGCATATTCGCCGGCATCCTCGGCGAGCGCCTCCTCTGGCGTTTGAACCAAGGGCGTCGGCACGCTGAGCCCGGCACCGGGCGGCTCCAGTCCCCCCGCGAGCTGCGCCGGCGCAGCCTGGGCAACTGAAAAGGTGGTGAAGAGCCCGATGATCGTAGCGGCGGTTATACGGGCGGGGGAATGGGGCACCAGGATCGACCTTCGAGTAAGCGGCACATCAGGCGGACCGTTGGATCGGGCGCCAACATCATTGTTACGCGATCCGCATTGCGGAAAGCTGACTGACGGTAAGCGGCGAACAAACGCCGCCGGGATTGACTTTTTGCACCGCAGCATGCATATGCCCCCTCAGCGAAGCATCATTGCAGCGTGAACGTCCAGCAAGAAACCCATGAAAGTGATACTTTCACGGGAACCCAGAACGGACCGGCTCTGCTTCGTCGAATTCCAAGCTTCCCCTTTTCACGCGGGTCGGCATCAAGGTTCCCATGAAAGGACGACTTTCATGGGTGCCATCAACCGCCGCGTTTCCGTGCGCCATCAGGGCAGCACGGCCCGCCGCATATTTGTGAGCTAATATTTTCCATGTCATTCGAAAATCTCGGGCTGTCGCAGCCCGTCCTCCACGCTCTTGCTCTGAAGGACTATACCCAATCAACGCCGATCCAGGAGCAGGCCATTCCCGTGCTGCTCGGGGGCCGCGACCTGCTCGGCATCGCGCAGACCGGCACCGGCAAGACGGCAGCGTTCATGCTGCCCTCGATCGACCGGCTCGCCGCCTCCGGCAAGCGCCCGCAGCCGCGGACCTGCCGGATGCTGGTGCTCGCCCCGACGCGGGAGCTTGCCAGCCAGATTGCCGAGAGCGCCCGCGCCTATGGCCGCTTCGCGCACCTTTCGGTCGCCACCGTGTTCGGCGGCACCTCGATCAACAAGAACAAGCAGGACG
>JALYGI010000042.1 GCA_030777185.1 Pseudomonadota bacterium | reverse complement strand
CCGGGGAGCGCGTAGATGAGGTCGAAGCTCACCCGGTCGAAGCTGCGCCGAGCCGTTTCGAGCGCCCTCAGTCCTTCCCGTGCGTCATGTGCCCGGCCAAGGAAGCGAAGCGCCCGGTCGTCGAGAGACTGGAGGCCGAGCGAGACCCGGTTGACGCCGGCGGCGGATAGATCGGCGAAGCGCGACGCTTCAACGGAGGAAGGGTTCGCCTCCAGGCTGATCTCAACGCCGGGCGCGAAGCCCCAATGCCGCTCCGCCGCTGCTATGACGGCGGCGACGGTTTCAGGCGGCATCAGCGACGGCGTTCCTCCACCGAAGAAAATGGATCCAACCACCCCCTCCGGCACCTCCGCAGCCTCGTAAGCGAGGTCGCGCAGCAAAGCCGCCCGCCATTCTTCCTGGTCTACCGAGGCGCGGACATGGCTGTTGAAGTCGCAATAGGGACATTTGGAGACGCAGAACGGCCAATGGACGTAAAGCGCGAGTGCTTCCGCTCCTTCACCAACCCTCTCCACGACGGGAGAGAGAGCGTTCATGCGATCAGCGCCGCCACCAGCTTCCGGAAAGCGTCGGCGCGGTGGCTCATGGCGTGCTTGGCGGCAGGGTCCATCTCTCCGAAGGTGAGCTGGTGGCCGAACGGCTGGAACATGGGATCATAGCCGAAGCCATTCTGCCCGCGCGGTGGCCAGACGAGCGTGCCGTCGACGCGGCCTTCGAATATTTCGCATTGCCCGTCTTCCGGCCAGCAAACCGCGAGGGCGCAGATGAAGTGGGCGTTCCTGCCGGCTTCGGGCGGCTGGGCGAGAATCTCCTCATGAACACGCTGCATCGCATAGCCGAAGTCGCGCTCGGCCTTTGCTTCGCCCGGTTCGGCGTCCGGCGGGACGTCGACCGAGCGTTCCGCCCAGCGCGCCGAATAGATGCCCGGCCTGCCTCCCAACGCATCGACGCAAAGGCCGCTGTCGTCGGCAATGGCGGGGAGGCCGCTGAGATCGGCGGCCATGCGCGCCTTCAATTGCGCGTTATCGATGAAGGTGGTGCCGGTCTCCTCAGGTTCGGGAAGATCGAGGTCGAGCGCCGACACTGGCTCGATGCCGTGCGGCCCGAGCAACTCGGCGATTTCGGGAATCTTGCCGCGATTGTGACTGGCGATAACGATCCGCCCCGGTCCGAGCCTGCGCATCATCGTCCCGTCGTCCTGTCCTGAGCCGCGAAGATCTCGGCGCAGCCGATGCGGGCGAGGCGGAGGAGACGGAGGAGGGCTTCCTCATCATAGGTCTCGCCTTCGGCGGTAACTTGCGCTTCGACGATGTTGCCGTCGCCGGTCAGCACGAAATTGCCGTCCGCGCCCGCGGCGCTGTCCTCGGCGTAGTCGAGGTCGAGCACGGCGGCATTGTTGTGAATGCCGCAGCTCACCGCCGCCACCTTCTGGCGGATCGGGTCGGCGGCAACGAGGCCGTTCGCCATCAGCTTGTCGACGGCGATCCTCAGCGCGACCCAGGCACCGGAAATGGCCGCAGTCCGCGTCCCTCCATCCGCCTGGATCACGTCGCAATCGAGCGTCAATTGCCGCTCGCCGAGCTTTTCCAGGTCCACCACGGCCCGGAGGCTCCGGCCGATCAGCCGCTGGATCTCCTGAGTACGGCCGGATTGCTTTCCCTTGGCGGCCTCACGGGCGCCGCGGGTGTGGGTTGCCCGCGGGAGCATGCCATATTCGGCTGTCACCCAGCCTTTGCCCTTACCGCGAAGCCAGGGCGGCACCGATCCTTCAACCGTCGCGGTGCAGAGCACGCGCGTGTCGCCGAAGCCCACGAGGCAGCTCCCTTCGGCGTGGCGCGTGAAGCCTGGCTCCATCAGAATAGCCCGCATCTGATCGGGCGCGCGGCCGGATGGGCGCATCATATTCCTTTCGTTGGTTGCCGGCGGCCTTAGAGCACTTCCCGAAAAAGTGGGAACCATTAAGTTGGTCGCCATGCCCCCCGGGCATGGCTGCGTAGTCCGGGGGACTGCGAACCTACTTAATTTTCGGCCGGGAATGATCAGG
>JALYGI010000041.1 GCA_030777185.1 Pseudomonadota bacterium | reverse complement strand
TGCAGTTCGTGATGCGCTCGCAGCTCGACGGCCCCAGCCTGGCCGGCTTCCGCGCGCGGCTGCGCAGCCTCCTCTCGCTGCCGGTCGGGGCCGTGCAGAAGGCCTCGGCGGCAAGCACCGGCAGCCGACGCCCCGGCTGATTTAGAGGTCGGTCACGGCAAAGTCGCCACGCTCGACGAGGCGTTCCGCCACCATGGATCGGTGGCAGCATCCCGCCTCGGCTTCGTAGCAGAGTAGCGCCGAACGGCGATCGCGGGCGGCGGCAAGGGCCTGCTCCATTGCAAGCTCTGCCTCGGCAGTCTCGAGGTGCAGGCCATAGATGCCGCGCATTTCCGCGGTCCGCCCCCTGCGCGCGGCATCGCGCCCCGCCTTCGGCGTTCCGAGGTCCCGCAATTGCAGATAATCAATCCCCTGCTCGCGCAGCCCGGCGGCAAGAGCGGTCTTGGAGAAGCCCGGCCGGCGCGACGCTGCGACGGCGCGGACGTCGATCACCAGTTGGACCCCGGCGCCGACAAGCTGCCCAAGGAATTCCTTGAACGTCTTTCCCTCGTAGCCGATCGTCCAGAGCCGGCGCGCCACCGCAGCTTTACTCAGTCGAACAGCTCTTCGAGGAAGCTCTTCTTCCTTTTGTGATAAGGCTGCTTGTAACCATGGTCATAGCCGCCGCCGAACCCCGGACGCGGCGCCCCGCCATAAGGCGGCGGATCTGAGGCGCGCGGAGTTTCGCTGGCGGCGGCACTCCGCTCGATGATCTTGTCGAGCTCGCCCCGGTCGAGCCACACCCCGCGGCAGGTGGGGCAATAATCGATCTCGATGCTTTGCCGCTCGCTCATCACCAGCGGCGTACGATCGATCGGGCAGAGCATCTCGCTGTTGGTCGGCATGGAGGTTCCTTCATTTGCCTGGCCAAGCTAAGCAGGCGCGATGCAAGCTACAAGGTCGGGGAGGCAGGAATGCCGGTGCTTGGGATTGGCGGACTGTTCTTCAGGGCGCGCGACCCGGATGCGCTGAACGCCTGGTATCGGGAGCATCTCGGCGTCGGCGCCGGATGCAATTCCACCGGTGAAGGCGAACCGAACCAATGGTATTGGCAAACAGAAGGGGGGCCGACGGTTTTCGCACCCTTCAAAGCGGACACCGACTATTTCGAAGCCGACAAGGCGTTCATGATCAACTTTCGGGTCAGCGGCCTTGATGCGCTTGTTGAGACGCTACGGGCCGCAAGCATCGAGATCATAACCAATCCGGAGTGGGACGACCCGCAAGTCGGGCGCTTCGCCCGCGTCCACGATCCGGAAGGCAACGCGATCGAGCTCTGGGAGCCGCCGCAAGGGAGCTGAGCGTCCACTTCCGGACAGCATTGTGCGCTCTCGAACAGAGACCTGATTTCCCCGATCCCAACGGTTGGGGAAAATTCCCAAACTTTTGGGCACCTCATACCTACCGCAACTTGAGCTGAGATCGGCAATGGCGGTTTTCTGCGCTTCTCCAGGTTTGGCACAGTCCCTGCAAATTGCCTGGCATGGCTGCCGGATGGTCCGGCGGCCGGTTCAGGGAAGAAGAAAATGACCTACACCAACCTTTCGCAGATCGCCGCTTCGCTCATCGCCGCGCTTGCCGCGAGCACCCTCTTCATCTCCGCCGCCGTCGGCCCGGCCGCTCAGTTCATCTGATCGGCCGGTTCGCCGGACACGGAACTTCGAACATCAAGGACAGGACATGAACAGCCATTACGCACTCGACAAAAGCAACGCGAAGCTCCTCGGCGTCTGCGCCGGCTTCGCCCGCTGGGCGGACGTAGACCCGACGCTGACCCGGGCGACAATGGTGCTGATGACGCTGTTCCTAAGCCCAATCGTGCTCGTCGCCTATCTTCTGATCGCGCTCATCGCGAACGATCACTGAGCATCGGGAAGCAGCAGGAGCCATGAAGAAGAGCTTCTACCAACAATGGATGGTCCGGCTGCGGGTGTTCCTCGCTGCAAAGGAAACCGCGCCGGCGCCGGGAAACCTGCCCCGGCGCAGATCGCGAGGCTGACGAACCTCGGCGTGGACGCCCCGGCGGGGCCCGGCTAAGGTCCCGGAGATGCGCATTTTCCTTCTCCTCATTTTTCTTCTCGGCGGCTGCGCCGCCGCACCCGGCGGACGGCAGATAAGCGGGCGCGACTGGCGCGCCGCCAATCTCAATGGCGTGCCCGTGCTCCCCAATTCCTCCGTGACGCTCCGCCTCGAAGGCGGCGACCGCGTGAGCGGAAGCGCGGGCTGCAACCTTTATTCCGGGACCTATCGGCTGATGTCGAAGGAGGGCATCGATTTCACCACCCTCACCACCACCCGGAAAGCCTGCGCGCCCGAGCTGATGGACCAGGAGCGGCGCTTTCTTTCGATCCTTGAGGCGGTGGAGGGCTACAGCTTCTACAGCGACGGCAGCTTCTCGCTCGTCTCCCCCGACGGCCGCGCGATCCGCTTCCGCTATTGAACGAAAGATCGTTCAGGCTGAGCCCGCGTGTAACGTGAAGCTTGGCCTCACTGGAGGTCGAGAGCCTGATCCACGTCCTTGGCGAAGCACGAAAGTGCTTAGACCTAAGACGATCAGGCTCTAATGGTTTCCCCGTGAACGGGGAGTGCGGATGACGAGTGCGGGCAAGCCGTTCTGGAGGACGCTCTATTTCCAGGTGCTGGTCGGCATCGCGCTCGGCATCCTGGTGGGGTGGCTGCTTCCGGACTGGGGGCGTGCCCTAAAGCCGCTCGGCGACGGCTTCATCAAGCTCGTCAAGATGATCATTAGTCCGGTCATTTTCCTCACCGTCGTAACCGGCATTGCCGGCATGGCCGATTTGAAGGCCTTCGGCCGCGTCGGGGCCAAGGCGATGGCCTATTTCCTCACATTCTCCACTCTCGCCCTCGTCGTTGGCCTCCTGGTCGGCAACATCGTCCGGCCCGGCGATGGGCTCAACATCGATCCCGCGACTCTCGATCAGGGCGCG
>JALYGI010000040.1 GCA_030777185.1 Pseudomonadota bacterium | reverse complement strand
CTGTATTATCCGAGTAAACCACTAGCCTCAAGGCGTAAGTTCGGGAGTTTTCCACGCCCCCGCGCGTACGCTGTACATGATCGAGGGCACTTTTGCCACCGCCGAAGGTTGCTGGTCCGTCGAAACGCCAAGTGGTTCGTCGGACGGCGTGGTTGAGCGCAGGAGGGAAAGAAATGCTAGGAACCTACAGTTTCCTGGGGTGGATCGTGGTGGGCGCCATAGCCGGGGTGCTGGCTAAGGCGATCATGCCCGGAAAGGACCCGGGCGGCTGCATCGTCACCATCCTGCTCGGCGTCGGCGGAGCGCTGCTGGCCGGGTTCATCGGCAATTCCCTCGGCTGGTATACGCAGGGCCAGGCGGGCGGCTTCATCGCCGCCACCTTGGGCGCGATCCTGATCCTCTTCATCTATCGGCTGCTGATGCGCCGCCGCTGACCGAACTCCTTTCGGTTCAGCAACGATGCAGACGAGGGGCGCTAGTTGCCGCCCTCGCCTCCAGGATTGGGGCTGCTTGGGTTGGGGAGAAGGAATGATCCGCCCGCTTCTTCTTGGTTCGGTGCTGGCGCTCGCCGTCATGCCTGCCTGCGCCGCCGCGCAAGACGTTCCGGCGCAAATGATCTCCGGCACGAGGCTCGATGTTGTCGCAACCGGCGAGGTGACGCGCGTTCCCGACCTTGTTCGGATCAGCGCCGGAGTAGTGACGCAGGCGCCGACCGCCACCGCCGCGATCGCGCAGAATGCCGAGCGGATGGTGCTGGTAAGGGCTGCGCTGCGGCGGGCCGGCATTGCCGACCGCGACATCCAGACAAGCCAGATCAGCCTCAACCCCGAATATCGTTATGCGGAAAACCGCCCGCCCGCGCTCACCGGCTACCGCGCAAGCAACGAAGTCTCCGTGCGCTTCCGCGACATTGCGGGTACCGGCAAAATCCTGGACGCGCTGGTCGCTGAGGGCGCCAACCAGATCAACGGCCCGATGCTCTCGCTCGACAAACCCGAGCAGGCGCTCGACGAGGCGAGAATGGCGGCGCTTCGAACGGCGCAGGCGCGGGCGGAAATCTATGCCCGCGCGATCGGCAAGAGGGTGAAGCGCATCCTCTCGATCAGCGAGGCTGGCGGCAATTTCACGCCTGTTCCGCGGCCGATGGCGATGGAGATGCGGGCTGCCGGAGATGCGGCTTCATCAAAGATTGATCCCGGCGAGCAATCGATCGCCGTCAGCCTTTCGGTCAGCTTCGAACTGGAATGACCGTCGTCTAGAGCCTTTCCCGACAAGGCGGATCAGTAGGTGCGGCCTGTCCCGCAGGCCGCAGCCATGCCCGGGGGGCATGGCGACCTACTCCATGGTTCCCACTTTTTCGGGAAGTGCTCTAGAATGTTCATCGTGAGGGGGCCGTCACGCCACGACGGCCCCGTTGCTTCAAAGCGCTTACCGGACCCGGCCGCGGCGGAAAAGATTCACGATCGCAAGCAGGATGATCGCGCCCACCAGGGCAGCGAGAAGCGTCGGCAGGCTTAGAGGAGCCTGGAGGATATTGCCCTCGGCGCCGAAGAGCCGGCCGAGCAGGAAGCTGCCGAGCAGCGATCCGACGATGCCGACGACGATGTTGAGCAAGATGCCTTGTTGCGCGTCCGTGCGCATCACGATGCTGGCCAGCCAGCCGATGATGCCGCCGACGATCAGGGCGATGATGAGATTCACGGGGTCCCTCCTGTTCATTCACGCCGCCGAGAGGTTTCGGAGGCGGTCCGAATTGAAAGACGCTCAGAAAGGGGGGCAAGTTCCTCGATTGCGGTGAGCCGTTGAGGCACGAAAAAGCCCGGCGAGAACCGCGTCCCGCCGGGCTGATCTGGAACTCAAGGACTTAGTTGGTTAATCCCCGCCTAAGCCGCCGTCAGAATTTTTGTTGGCGCTCGTAGAGAGACTTGTAATGCTGGATGCGAGTGACGCGCAGGCCCGGCATGCCGGACCGATCGACAGCGCGCTGCCAAGTGGCGAATTCTTCCAGGGTGAGCGTGTAGCGCTCGCAGGCCTCGTCGACCGACAGAAGACCGCCGTTGACGGCCGCGACCACCTCCGCCTTGCGGCGCACCACCCAGCGGGTCGTGGAGGGGGGCGGCAGCGAATCGAGCGTCAGCGGCTCGCCGAGCGGGCCGATCACCTGGGCTGGACGTATCTTCTGGTTCTCGATCATTCCTACCTCAAAAACTCCAGTTCCGCAGGGTCGCCCCTCGGTGGCCATGCCTTAGAACGGCGCCATTGAAGGAAGATTGAAATGCGGTGGTAAATGCGGTGGTCATTTCAGTTAACCGCCCCTCCCGAACCGCTGCGCATGCTGAGGATTGAAGGATCCGCGCTGCGAGCCGATCGCTTCCCGCCAGCCGGGGCCGCCGAGCAGCAGTTCGACCAGGCTGTCGTGGCGGGGCGCGGCCTTGCCTTCGACTCCAAGTCCCCGCAGTGCCCGCGCGGCGGCGCTGGCCGACTGCATCGCCTCGAGCGTCGCCACCAGCACGCCATAATCGAGCCGCGCAGCCGAGCGGCTGGCGAACCTCGTTTGGGCGCGGCGGAAAAAGCTCAAATCCATCGCTATCTACCTAAAGAAGAAGGCTGAAGACGAGGTAAAGGCGCCGCCAGGGCCTGATCGGTTGAGGTGGAAGCGCGATGCGCTTCCGCCGAAGGCGTGAATCAGGCCCTATCCTATAGAGAGACCTTGATTCACGATCAGGCGATAAGCCCGATCCGATCAAGGTCTGGGCTGGGCGGGGGGCCTCCCAATCACTATGTCCGGGTCGGTGAGTGCAAGCTTCCAGCTCGATCGGCCCGCAGCCGGTTCCCGGATCGTCGTCGCCATGTCGGGCGGCGTCGACAGCTCGGTCGTGGCCGCGCTCGCCGCACGGAGCGGCGCCGAAGTGATCGGCATCACCCTTCAGCTCTACGACCATGGCGCCGCCGTGCAGCGGACGGGAAGCTGCTGCGCTGGACAGGACATCTACGATGCCCGCACGGTCGCCGATCGGCTCGGCATCGCCCATTATGTGTTCGATTACGAAAGCCGCTTTCGGGGCAGCGTGATCGATCGCTTCGCGGATGAATATATAAGCGGCCGCACGCCCATTCCCTGCATCGCCTGCAATCAGGGGGTGAAGTTCACCGACCTCTTAAACCTCGCCCGCGAGCTTGGCGCCGATTGCCTCGCCACCGGACATTATGTGCGCCGCGTGGTCGGGGATAATGGTCCCGAACTCCATCGTGCCGCCGATCCGGCGCGGGACCAAAGTTATTTCCTGTTCGCAACCACGCGGGAGCAGCTCGATTTCCTCCGATTCCCCTTGGGCGACATGCCGAAGCCCGCCGTCCGGGAAATTGCAAAGGAGCTGAAGCTCGCAGTTGCGGACAAGCCCGACAGCCAGGACATCTGCTTCGTGCCGAACGGCGATTATGCGTCAGTCGTGAAGAGGGTGCGGCCCGAAGCAGCCCAGGAGGGGGAGATCGTCGATCTGGAGGGCCGTGTGCTGGGGCGGCACCGAGGCCTCATCCACTTCACGGTCGGCCAGCGGCGGGGCCTGGAAATCGGCGGCCGGCCCGAGCCGCTCTACGTCGTACGGCTGGAGCCGGGGGCGCGCCGCGTGGTGGTGGGGCCGAAATCGGCACTGGCGGTCCGGACGGCCCATCTCGGCGGACTCAACTGGCTCGGCGAAGACCAGCGCGACGGCCTCACTGCCAAGGTCCGTTCGATGTCCCGACCGGCGCCTGTCCGCTACGAGCCCGGATCAGCACCCGGGGCAGCCGGCGGCAGCGTCCATTTCGAACATGCCGAATATGGCGTCGCGCCTGGCCAGGCGGCCGTCATCTATCAGGGGGACCGGGTTCTGGGGGGCGGGTGGATCGAGGAGACGGTTCCAGCGGAGCTGGAGCTCGCCTGAGGCCGGAGAAGCGGGCGGCGAGATACAGCGCCGTGCCGATTCCGACCAGGATCAGCAGCATACGCCAGGACGGCCATTCCGACTGCAGCGCCGCCCAGAGGCAGATGCCGATGCCGGCCACCATCATCAGCCACAGGCCCACGCGCGGGCGCTCCTGCCTCGGCAGGGAGGCGATGCTGATTGAATAAACGATCATGCGGGCGAGCGTGCTCACCACCGCCAGCCAGACGAAACTGCCGCTGAGCGCGAGCAATGCGATAAGCGCGCCCATGAAGGCGATCGAATTGGCCGGCGTGGCGTAGCGCTTGCTCACCTTGCCGAACCATGCAGGCAGCAATCCATCGCGTCCCATCGCATAGGTGGTGCGCGTGGTGCCGGTAATGCCGCCGCTGACATTGCCGAGAACCGAACAGACGGCAGCAGCGGTAAGGAGCAACCCTCCCGCCGGGCCGAGCAGCGCCGTTCCGAAGGCGACCATCGGGGCGCTGTTCCCCTCGCCCGGCTCCATCACCGCCACGTAGGAAAGCTGGATCAGGAAATAGAGCGCAGCCGTGCCGATGATCGTCGCCACCAGCGCCCGCGGGATGGTACGCTGCGGGTTCGTCGTCTCGCCCGCAGGTACGACGCTGTTTTCAAAGCCGACAAAGGCATAAAGGACGAGGAGAGCGGCCGCCTCGAGGTCGCTGAGCGGCGGCGGCCCGGCAGGCGCCTCTAGCGAGCCGCCGGCGACCACCAGGCCCATCAGCGCGACCAGCAGGAGCGGCGTCGCCTTGAGGAGCGTCAGGGCGTCAAGCAGCCGGACCGCGCGTTTCACGCCGGCGATGTTGATGAAGACGATCGCCGCAGTGACGGCGAGGATCACCAGCGCCCGCGGCAGCCCCGCACCGATTGCCGGCCAGAAGGTGGCGAGATAGGTGATGAGCACCGTCACGTTCGCGGCCAGCGCCGCCGCCCGCGCGACATAATAAAGCCATCCTGCCTGGAAGGCGGCGGCGGAGCCGAACGCGGCGGCATAGACGACCGGCCCTCCCGAAACCTGGTGGTGCGCCGCCACGCGAGCGAACGGGAGCGCGACCACGAGCACGAGAAGGCCGAACAAGGGGAACAGAAACGGGCTGAACTCGCCGAACTTGTCGTAAAGCGTCCCGGGAAGCGCGAAGATACCCGCGCCGACGACGCCATTGAAGGACAGAAAGGCGGATCCGAAGAAGCCGATGTCGCGGCGAAGCGCCTTGTCCTCAGCGGGCTTCATCAACTGGCTTTCGATTGCTCATCGGAAGGTTGTGACGCGGCGAGGGCGTTGGGGCAAGCGGACTTGCGCCCTGTACCTGAAGTTGACCATGGGTCGGCCGATTAGCTCGCGGCAAGGATCATGCCGGGGGCACGATCCAGCGGGCTGATCTTTCGGGGAAGGCGCGAGCCTACGCTCTGCTGAATCCACGCCAGGCAATGAGGAGCCAGGCGGCGATCATCAGCCGGACCCGGCCGAGCGCGTTGCGCAGGACATGGACGCCAAAAGCTCCGCAGCCGATGCCGGTGGCGGCGAGCAGTGCCCCCGCCAGCCCTATCCTCCGGTCTGACATCAGATCGAAAACGTGCCTTCGATGACGGTGACGCAGCGCCCGCCGAGGATCGCGCGGTCGCGCGCGAGCCGGCAGTCGATCCGGCCGCCACGCTTACTCGCCTGAAAGGCGGTGAAGCTGGTTCGGCCGAGGCGCTCGGCCCAGAACGGTGCGAGAGCGGCGTGGGCCGAGCCGGTGACCGGATCCTCGTCGACGCCCCAGGCCGGAACGAAGACGCGGCTCACCACGTCATGCTCGCCCCCCCGGGCGGTGACGATCACCATCAGGTCGATGTCGCGGAGCGCGCGCATGTCTGGCGCGCAGGCCCGCACCGCCTGCTCATCCTCGAGGAGCACGATGCTGGTCGCCTCCGCCCCGGTGTAGGAGAGGAACAGCTCCGCCTCGGGCGTGCCCAGGACCTCCAGCAGGCCCGGATGGGCTGCCGGCTTCACCAAAGTCACGGGAAGGTCGAGCGCGAGCCCCTCCCCCTCCCGCCGCACCAGCAGAATGCCCGCCTTGCGGGTTCGGAAGCGGACCTCGTCACGCTCGATCAGCACATGGCCGCTGGCAAGGGTTGCGTGGCCGCACAGGGCCACCTCGGTGGTCGGCGTGAACCAGCGCAATTCGTAGTCGGCGTCGCCGGTGGCGGGGATGGTGAAGGCCGTCTCGCTGAGATTATTCTCCATCGCGATCGCCTGCATCGTCCTGTCGGGCAGCCATTCATCGAGCGGGATCACGGCGGCCGGATTGCCGGCGAAAGGCCGGTCGGCGAAGGCGTCGACCTGGAGGAAGGGGAGTTTCACGGGCGTTTTCCGAACCAGCTGGGGGTCACATCGGTCTCGACGAGCGGGTTGTCGGGATGGTCGACATGCCCCTCCGGATCGAGGTGGATAAGCACTTCGACGCCGGGAAACTCCCGCGCGATCCGGGCTTCGACGGCGTCCATCACATGGTGCGCTTCCGCCACCGTCATGTCGGGAGCGACATACATATGGAATTGCGCGAAATCGCGCGAGCCGCTGCGGCGGGTGCGAAAATCATGGATGCCGCGAAGCTCGGGGTGGTTGGCGGCGACCGCGAGGAAGCGCTGGCGCCTCTCCTCGGGCCATTCCTTGTCCATCAGCTGGTCGATGGCATGGCTCGATGCCTTGAACGCTCCCCAGGCGAGCCAGAGCGCGATGGCGATGCCGAAAACGGGGTCGGCGCCGGTGAGGCCGCCATATTGATCGAGCAGCAGGGCGGCGATCACGGACAGATTGAGGAGAAGATCGCTTTGATAATGGACGCTGTCAGTGCGGATCGCGACGGAGCCGGTGCGGGCGATCACTTGCCGCTGATAGGTGAGCAAGGCGAAGGTGGCGGCGATCGCGACCAGCGAGACGGCAACGCCATATTCGGCATTTGCAGTGGGCTGGTCCTGGTTGAGGCGCACGACTGCGCGCCAGCCGATCGCGGCCGCCGACGCCGTGATGAGGGCGACCTGGAACAAGGCGGCCAGCGCCTCCGCCTTGCCGTGACCGAAACGATGGTCGAGATCGGCGGGCGTCGCGGCGACACGGACTCCGTAAAGCGTCACCAGCGAGGCGAGCAGATCGAGCGCGGTGTCCGCGAGCGAGCCGAGCATCGACACCGATCCCGTCTTCCAGGCGGCGAAGGCTTTTAGGCCGAGGAGGAAGAGCGCCATTGCGACGCTGGCGATCGCCGCTCTCCTGGTCAGTTCCGCAAGCGGACGATGATGGTGGTGCCCGGAACTCACGGGTAGAGCAGCCCTTCGATCCAACCGCCATCGGTCCTGGTGAAGAGCCGGCGCTCGTGAAGGCGGTGAGCGCGATCGGTCCAGAATTCGATCCGCTCCGGCCGAACGCGCCAGCCCGACCAGCGCGGCGGGCGGGGCACGTCCCCGCCCTCGAAGCGGGCACGGACCTCCTCGTAGCGGCGCTCGAACGTCGCGCGGCTGTCGAGCGGCCGGGACTGATCGGACGCCCAGGCGCCAAGTTGCGAATCGCGCCCGCGGGTGGCGAAATAAGCGTCCGCCTCCGCCTCAGTCACCGGACCGACTGGTCCCTCGATGCGGATCTGGCGGCGAATGGATTTCCAGTGGAAGAGCAGGGCCGCATAGGGGTTTGCCGCGAGATCGCCGCTCTTGCGGCTGTCGAGATTGGTGTAGAAGACGAAGCCCCGTGCGTCGTGGCCCTTGAGGAGCACCATCCGGACGGACGGGCGGCCGGCGGCGTCCGCCGTCGCGAGCGCCATCGCGTTGGAGTCGTTGATCTCCTTTTCCCGCGCCAACGCGAACCATTCGTCGAACAGCTCGAGGGGATCCGTGGTCATGGCCGCCTCTTGCCCCCCGCGGCCGCTTCGCACAAGCAGGACGCCTTGCAGCAAGGAGGGCTTCAACCCATCTGCAACAGAGTTGCAGCTAAGTCACAGTAGACATTTTCAT
>JALYGI010000039.1 GCA_030777185.1 Pseudomonadota bacterium | reverse complement strand
AGCCGATCCAGCACTCCGCCATGACCGGGCAGGATGGTGCCGCTGTCCTTGACCCCTGCCCGCCGCTTGAGCCAGCTCTCGAACAAGTCACCGCCCTGGGCGATCAAGCCCATCAAGCCGCCGACGTAGAGGAACGGGGCGCCAAGATCGAGCCAATAGGCCGCCAGCACGCCAAGCAAGCCGGCGCCGATGACGCCGCCGACCAGACCCGACCATGTTTTGCTGGGGCTGATCCGCGGCGCGAGCTTCGGCCCGCCGATCGAGCGGCCGGCAAAATAAGCAAAGCTGTCCGTCGCCCAGGTCACGACCAGCGCCCAAAAGACGAAGGCGAACCACACCCAGTTCAGCACTAGCAGTGCAAAGGCGGGGACCGCCACATAGAGGAAGCCCCCAAACATGGTGAGCCGGCGCGAAAGAACGCCGATCACCACGGCCGAAAGGGAAAGCGCGGCGAAACCCGGCCACACCGGATCGAAGCTCGCGGTGCTTATCTCCGCGTCCATCTCCGCCACGGGGAAGAGAAATTCGGGAACGATCAAGAGGTTCGCCGCCAGCAGGATGGTGCCGAGATAGCTCCAGAGGCGCGGCACGCGGTGCATGTCGCCCCATTCCATCAGCATGATGGCCGAGGCGGCGACAACGAGCAGCCGGAACAGCCAGCCGCCGACATAGACTGCGACCAGGGCGACGGCGATCATCGCCACTGCGGCGGCGAAGCGAGTCGGCAGGTCCGAAGTGGGTGCAGGCGCCGGAGAAGCCAAGTTCAAAGTCCTCCGTAACGCCGCTCGCGGCCGGCGAAGTGAGCAATGGCGGCCCGAAGCGAATCGCCGTCGAAATCCGGCCAGAGCGTGTCCACGAACAGCAGCTCGGAATAAGCCGCCTGCCAGAGGAGGAAATTGGACAGGCGAACTTCACCCGAGGTGCGGATGAGAAGATCGAGCGGTGGAAGTTCGCTCGTGTAGAGCGAGCGCTCGATCAGCTCCTCATCGATCTCCGAGGGGTTGATCTCGCCCGCCGCCGCGCGTCGGGCCAAATCCTGAGCAGCTGCTACCAGCTCCGCCCTGGAGCCGTAATTGAGCGCAATCGCGAGCGTCATCCGCTGGTTGGCCGCCGTTTTCGCGACGGCTCCATCGACCAGCTTGGCGACATCCGCTGGAAAGGCGCGGTGGTCCCCAAGGATCTTGAGACGGATCCCCTCATGGTGGAGGGCATTCAGCTCCGCGCCGATATACAAGCGCAGCAGACCCATCAGATCGTTGATCTCAGTCTCGGGCCGTCGCCAATTTTCGGAGGAAAAGGCATAAAGGGTGAGGCACTCGACCCCCGCCTCGCCTGCCGCGCGGAGGACCTTCCTGGCCGCTTCGGCGCCCTGCCGGTGGCCTGCAACGCGCGGAAGGCCCCTCGCCTTGGCCCAGCGGCCATTGCCGTCCATGATAATCGCGATGTGCCTCGGCACGGCCACTCCGCCGGCCCCCTCCGGCCGCGGCTCCGCGCTGGCCGGGACGGATGTCACCGCTGAAGAATTTCCTTCTCTTTCGACGCCGCCGCGGCGTCGATCTCGGCAATGGTCTCGTCGGTCATCTTCTGGACCTCGGTCTCGAGCCGCTTGCGCTCGTCCTCGCTGATTTCGTGCTTCTTCTCATCCTGCTTTAGGCTGTCCATGCCGTCGCGGCGAACGTTGCGAACGGCGATCTTCGCCTTTTCGGCATATTGCCCGGCAAGCTTGGCAAGCTCCTTGCGCCGCTCTTCGGTGAGATCGGGAATGGGCAAGCGAATGTTCTGCCCTTCCGTCACCGGATTGAGGCCGAGGCCGGCGGAGCGGATCGCCTTTTCGACAATGCCGACATTCGAGCGGTCCCACACCTGGACCGACAGCATGCGCGGCTCCGGCGCGGAGATGGTCGCCACCTGGTTCAAGGGCATGTTGGCCCCGTAAACCTCGACATGGACCGGCTCGAGCAAGGTGATCGAGGCACGGCCGGTGCGAAGGCCGCCAAGATCGTGCTTCAATGCCTCGACCGCACCGTGCATCCGGCGCTGGAGATCGGCTTTGTCATATGCGGGCATCTTGTCCCTCCTCGTTCCTGACGATCGTCGCGACGCCCTCCCCGCTCAGCACCCGGGCAAGATTGCCCTGCTCGCGGATGTTGAACACGACGATCGGGATGTTGTTGTCGCGGCAGAGCGCGATCGCGCTTGCGTCCATGACCTTGAGGTCGTCCGCCAAGACCCTGTTGAAGCTCACATTTTGGTAGCGCTTGGCTGCTTGCACCTTTTTCGGATCGGCGTCGTAGACGCCATCAACGCTGGTGCCCTTGAACAGCGCATCGCAGCCCATCTCGGCTGCACGAAGCGCGGCGGCGGTGTCGGTGGTGAAATAGGGATTGCCCGTTCCCGCTGCGAAGATCACCACCCTGCCCTTTTCGATATGCCGCACGGCGCGGCGGCGGATATAGGGCTCGGAAACCGTCGCCATCGGGATCGCGGAAAGAACACGCGTGTCGACGCCGATCCTTTCGAGCGCGTTCTGCATGGCGAGCGCGTTCATCACGGTCGCAAGCATCCCCATATAATCGGCGGTGGACCGGTCGAAGCCTTTGGCGGCGCCGGCAAGGCCGCGGAAGATGTTGCCCCCGCCGACCACGAGGCAAAGCTCATGGCCGGCTTCCTTGGCCGACTTGATCTCGCCGGCAAGCCGGGAGGTGGTCTCGGGATCGATACCGAACTGGCCCTCGCCCATCAGGGCCTCACCCGAAAGCTTCAGAAGGATACGATCGAAGCGCGGGCGCGTCATGAGGGCTTGAATTTCCAATAGGCTCGAAGATCAGGGTGGGCGGCGCGCACCTTAATAAGGCCGCGCCACCCTGCCAACCGATTAGGCGACGGCCGCCTCAGGCTTGTCCTGCAACTTGTTCACGCCTGAAGCAGCCGCAACCTCGGCCGCGAAGTCGCTTTCCTTCTTCTCGATGCCTTCGCCAAGCTGGAAGCGGACATAGGCCTTGAGCTCGATCGGGGCACCGGCATTCTTCGCCTCCGCCTTCACAACGTCCTCGATCTTGGTCTTGTTGTCCATGACGAAGAGCTGACTGAGGAGAGCATTCTCCTTGCGGAACTTGGCGATCGCGCCTTCCACCATCTTCTCGACGATGTTTGCGGGTTTGCCGGATTCCGACGCTTTTTCCATGGCGATGCCGCGCTCGCGGTCGACCAGCGAGGGATCGAGCTCTTCACCGGTCAGCGCCATCGGATTGGCGGCCGCGATATGCATTGCGAGCTGCTTGCCGAGGCCTTCCAGCTTCGACTTGTCGCCGGTGCTTTCAAGCGCGACGAGGACGCCGATCTTACCCAGGCCGGCGGCGACCGCGTTGTGGACGTAGGAGACCACAACGCCGTCATTCACCTGCAGCACGGCAGCGCGGCGCAGCGACTGGTTTTCGCCGATGGTCGCGATGTTGGACGTCAGCTTCTCCTGGACGGTTCCGCCGGTCGGCCAGGACGCTGCAGCGAGACCCTCGACATTGCCGTTCCCGGTAAGCGCCAGCTCGGCCACCGTGCGGACGAACTCCTGAAACTGCTCGTTCTTGGCGACGAAGTCGGTCTCGGAATTGACCTCGACCACGGCGCCGCGGGTGCCGCTCACGGCCACGCCCACCAGGCCTTCGGCGGCGGTGCGGCCGGCCTTTTTGGCCGCGGCGGCGAGGCCCTTGGTGCGCAGCCAGTCGATTGCGGCTTCCATGTCGCCGCCGGTCTCGCCCAGCGCCTTTTTGCAGTCCATCATGCCGGCGCCAGTGCGCTCGCGCAGTTCCTTCACGGTTGCGGCAGTGATTTCCGCCATTTCACCTGTCCTTATCTGAATCGTTGAGAAGCGAAGCAAGGCGAGCACAAGTTGCCGGCCTCACTCCATTCAAGCTTAAGCGTCGGCGAGAGCGGCTTCGGCCGGCGGCGCTTCCATGGCGCCGATATCCACGCCACGGGCGGCCTGGCCGCCCTGCTTGCCGGCAAGGGCAGCATCGGCGATCGCATCGCAATAGAGGCGGATTGCGCGGCTGGCATCGTCATTGGCCGGAACCGGGAAGGCAATGCCTTGCGGGCTCACGTTGGTGTCGAGGATCGCCACCACCGGAATGCCGAGAACGTTGGCTTCCTTGATCGCCAGCTCTTCCTTGTTGGCGTCGATGACGAACATCACGTCGGGGATGCCGCCCATGTCCCGGATGCCGCCCAGCGACAGCTCGAACTTGTCGCGCTCGCGGGTGAGCTGAAGAACTTCCTTCTTGGTAAGGCCGGTCGTGTCGCCCGACAGCTGCTCCTCGAGGCTCTTGAAGCGCTTGATCGAGTTCGAGATCGTCTTCCAGTTGGTGAGCATGCCGCCGAGCCAGCGATGGTTGACGAAATGCTGGCCGGAGCGGCGCGCGGCTTCCGCGATCGGCTCTTGCGCCTGGCGCTTGGTGCCGACGAACAGCACCTTGCCGCCCGCGGCCGCGCTGGCCCGGACGAAATCAAGAGCGCGCGCAAAAAGCGGCACGGTCTGCGAAAGATCGATGATATGAACGCCGTTCCGCTCGCCGAAAATGTACGGCTTCATCTTGGGATTCCAGCGGTGGGTCTGGTGGCCGAAATGGGCTCCGGCCTCAAGCAATTGCTGCATGGAAACGTCCGTGGACGCCATGGTCTTTCTCCTTCCGGTTATACCTCTGCAGGGCCGAGAAGCTGAGCAAGCTCAGCCACCGGTATGACGGCCCTGCATGTGGAATGGGCGGGCACTTAGGCCCGTCGGGCGTCGAAATCAAGGTGCCATGCAGGGCTGGACTTGGCCCCTGCAGCGGAACAAAACGTGAACCTACAGAAGAATCAACAAACTAGGAAACCAATCCACATCAATTGCGTTCTGTGGACAAAATAGGGGATAAAGCTGTGACTCATATCGCTGCCGGGCTCTTTTTCACTGCGCTCGTTCTCGCATCCGCCGCGGTAATCCATCTCACCGTTCGCGAATATTGGCAGGAAATTCTCTCCGCGCTGCGCGGCGAGATGCCCGTCCGCCACTCCGCTCGGGCTTGGACTGCGCGTGCGAGGGTCAGCTCCCGTCCGCGTCCGGTTGCAACGGTTCGCGTGGCGCAGCCGCAGCAACAGCGCGCTGCCGTTTGATCCGCGCGTAACTCGCAATACTGAACGGGATCGTCGCGGCGTAAAGCAAAGCCGAGAGGCTGAGCGTAGGCCATGGTGCCGTCAGCAGAGCCCCGCCGATCAAGGCGATCACGACCAGCGCCCCGAAACGCACATGACTGCGCAGCTTCAGCGAACCCCACGAGAAGGTGGCTAAGTTCGAGACCATCAGAAACGCGACCAGCGCCGCCCAGGGGGCAATCAGCACCGGCTCGTGGAAGATATGCAGTCCAGTCCACAGCCATAGGAAGATGGGAAGCAAGGCCAGGCCGGCTCCGGCCGGGGCCGGGATGCCGGTGAGGAAGCCGGCCGATTTGTGAGGCTGGTCCTGCGCGTCGATATTGGCGTTGAAGCGCGCCAGCCGCAGTGCGCCGCACACCGCATGCGCCAGGGCCAGAAGCCATCCATAGCGCGCCCAATATTCATGCGCCGGTTGACCCGGGCCCGACACGCTCAGCATCCATTGATACAGGATTACCGCGGGAGCGACTCCGAAAGCGGTGACGTCGGCCAACGAGTCAAGTTCGGCACCGAAGCGGCTCTGGCCCTTCAGCAGCCTCGCGATTCGGCCGTCCATCATGTCGAGGAAGGCCGCGAGCACGATCGTGCCCGCTGCTTTCTCCCAATCTCCGGCGATGGCGAACCGGATGCCGAACAGGCCGGAGCAAAGTGCCAGCACGGTGATCGCGTTCGGAACCAGCGTGCGCAGCGGAATGCCTCGCGGCAGCCGCCGGATCGGCTCCCTCACTGGCTGACGCCCTCCCGCAATTGAGCATCGCCGATGCGGCCGACGATTGTCTCGCCGGCGATGGTCCGCTGTCCGAGGATGACCTGCGGCGCCGTCCCTGCCGGAAGGTAGACGTCGACGCGGCTGCCGAAACGGATGAGGCCGACGCGCTGCCCGGTGCCGACATGATCCCCCGGCCTCACCCAGGGAACGATGCGGCGAGCCACGAGCCCGGCAATCTGGGTGAAGCCGACGCGCGTGCCGTCGCGGCCCTCCACCAGAATATGCTGCCGTTCATTGTCCTCGCTCGCCTTGTCGAGATCCGCGTTGAGGAACTTGCCGGGAATGTAGACGACGCGCCGGATCTCGCCGGCGATCGGCGTGCGATTGATGTGAACGTCGAATACGCTCATGAAAATCGAGACGCGGCTGACCAAGTCCGTGCCGAGCCCATCCTCTCCCTGCAGCTCCCGCGGCGGCGGCACGTTGGTGATCATGGTCACCAGGCCGTCGGCGGGCGCGATGATCAGCCGATCGTCGCGAGGCGTCGTCCGGATTGGATCCCGGAAAAAGGCCGCGACCCAGAT
>JALYGI010000038.1 GCA_030777185.1 Pseudomonadota bacterium | reverse complement strand
AGGTAAAGCGGCGCGAAGCCGACAATCTGGAGGAGGCTGACGGCGGTGCGGAGCCCCTGCACGGGCTGGGATTGGTAATTGCCGCCGAGCCAGGCCGGGTCCTGCCGGATTCCCTCAACTGCCGCTTTCCGCCACATACGATTATGGCCGGCGATCTGGGTGGGAAGGCAGGCCATCGGCATCATCGCCTGTGAGAAATCGGGGTGCTTCTCGGCCCAGACGAAGCCGTGCATGCAGCCCATGGAGGTGCCCATCAGCAGCCGGAGCTGACGGACGCCGAGCCCCTCGACGAGCATCCGTCGCTGCGCCTCGACCATGTCGTCATAATCGTAGCGGGGGAATTTGGCCCGCATTCCATCGCTCGGCTTCGAGGATTTGCCGTGTCCGATATTGTCGGGAAGGATGATGAAGTAGCGGCCGATGTCGAGCGGCTGGCCAGGCCCGAACAGCTCGTCGGCGAATTGCGGCTGCAGGAATTGCCTGCCGCTGCCGCCGGTACCGTGCAGCACCATTACCGCATTGACGATCCGGCCTCCGGCGTCGCGGCGGGGAGAGCCGAGGGTGGCATAGTGCATGCGCAGCTGAGGCAGGATCTCGCCCGATTGGAACTTGAAGTTCCGAAACGTGACATCCCCTTCCTTGAGCCGCTCGGCATAGCCGGATTGGGCGGCGGCGGCTGAGCCGGCGAGGAATGCAGCGAGGGCGGCAAGGCAGGCGAGCAACTTCATGGCGTTCGATCCTCCAGGAGACCTTGCTAATCCTGTTAGCGGCAGGCGCAAGCCGAAGGAGCACGAGACGGCCTCGCGCGTTCAGGAGTCCGTCATAAAGGATGGTAAACAATTCGTGAATGGGCAGCGGCCGAGGTCCGGGCGCGGCAATGGATTCGCGGCCCATTGGTACCCTTTTAGGAGTAAGCACCATGATCAAGAAGATCATTCTCGGCGCAGCGGCTCTCACCGCCACCGCCACGGCGCTCCCGGCCGCAGCCGAAGCGCGGGGCTATTACGGCGACGGCTATCGCTACTCGCGTCATTATAACGCCTACCGCGATCCTTATTATCGCGGCGGCTATTACGATCCCTATTACCGCAGCAGCTATTACGACCGCGGCTATTATGACCGCGGCTACAATCAAGGCTATTACGGCCGCGGCTACAATCAAGGCTATTACGGCCGCAGCTACGGCTATCGCGATCCTTACTACGGCCGGCGCTCCTACCGCCGCTGCGGCAGCGGCACGGGCGGTGCAATCATCGGCGGTGCCGCCGGTGCGCTGCTTGGCCGTGAGATCGCCCGCGGCGGGCGCGGCTTTTATTACCGTCGGGGCGGCGGCACCACGGGTGCCATCATCGGCGGCGCCGCTGGTGCGCTGATCGGCCGCGAGATCGGGCGCAGCTGCTGATCCTCGCCTGACGGATCGGAACAGGAATGCCCGCTCCCATCCGGGCCTGATCGGCTTCGGTGGAAGCCGTGAATCGCCCTCTACATATGGTCGCGGGCGTTCTTGCATCGGGGAAAATGGTGGGCCTGACGCCGGAGGCGCCAGGCCCGTTTTTGCCACGGTGGGATGAAAGCCGCGACCTGACGAAGACTTGGCTCCCGCACCTTTCTGGTGGATGAATAAGCCCTGTTTTCCGCCAGATTCGCAATCGCCGTCAACTTTGCAATGCGGCGGGCGCAGACGGAGCGCAGGCTGAAGATGGACCCAATGCAGCTCACCCTCTTCGAAGCGCGGACGGGGTTGCCGGACGGCTTCCGCTATCAACCCGACTTCATGTCTCCCGAGGAGGAGCGGGAGCTCGTGAAACGCCTTTCGGACCTGCCGTTCAAGGAATTCGAGTTCCAGAACTATGTCGGCAAGCGCCGCGTCGTCTCGTTCGGCTGGCAATATGTCTTCAATGGAAGCGGGCTCAGGAAGGCGGACGACATGCCCGAGTTCCTGCTGCGGCTGCGGGCCCGGGCGGCGGCTTTCGCGGGCCTGGAGGCGGACGCGCTGCAGCATGTGCTTCTCACCGAATACCGGCCCGGCGCCGCGATCGGCTGGCACAAGGATCGGTCGGTGTTCGGGGAGACGATCGGCATCTCTCTCCTTTCCCCTTGCCGCTTCCGCTTCAGGCGCAGGCAAGGAGAGGGATGGGAACGTCGCTCGCTGACCGCGGAGCCCCGCTCGGCCTATCTTCTT
>JALYGI010000037.1 GCA_030777185.1 Pseudomonadota bacterium | reverse complement strand
TCCCGTTCATCTGGCTGGTGATGCCGCGTCTCCTGCCGGACAATTCGCCGACGGGTGGACATCAACCCCGCCGCTTCTGCGCAACATTGCGCCTCGGCGGCGGCTCGCTGCCGGCCGGTGCATCGATCAGTGCCTTGAAGACGCTCCTCCCCGCCGATGTGCAATTCAACATTCCCGCGGACGAGCCACTCGCCGCCGGCGGCCGCGTCGGCGTCGTCGCGACCCACGAGGCGTTGGAAGAAGCGATGCGCGTGCTTGGCGCGACCGCGGCCCCGCCTTGGCTGATGGCACGGCTGCGGGCCGACTATGCCAGGACGGGCGAGGATCTTACAGTCGTGGAAATGGCGGTGGCCGCAGATTCCGGCCTTATCGGCAAGCGGATAACAACCTCGGGCGTGGCCGAGCGCTACAACGTCGCCTTCCTCGGGATACACCTGGCTCAGCAGACACGGCTGGAGCGGGCCCAAGCCGGTGCCGATAGCGAAATCGCGGAGGGGGATATCCTCCTCGCCACCGGCGCTCTGCCCGATCTCCAGAGGCTGGCAAGGTCCGAAAACCTCCTGATGCTGGAGGGCTCGAAGGAATTGCCGAGGACGGCCAAGGCGCCGCTTGCCCTTGCGATCATGGCGGGTGCAGTGGTGCCTGCGAGCATCGGCCTGGTTCCGATCGCGATCTCCGCGCTTGGAGGGGCGATTCTCATGTTCATCACCGGGTGCGTCAAGTTCGACAGGGTCGGCCGCGCCCTCTCGGCCAAGGTGATCGTGCTGGTTGCCGCGAGCATCGCCATCGGCAGGATCGTTCTCGACACCGGCGCCGCAGAATGGCTGAGCCAGCTCATTGCGCTCGGGCTCCAGTTCCTCCCCCCCGCCGGCGTGCTCGCCGCGGTGATGCTGTTCGTGACGATCCTGACCAACTTCGCCTCGAACGCCACCGCCGCCGCGGTCGGGACGCCGATCGCGTTCAGTCTTGCGGAGGAACTGGGGATTCCCGTCGAGCCGCTCGTCCTGGCGGTCCTGTTCGGATGCAACCTCTGCTACGCGACGCCGATCGCCTATCAGACGAACATGCTGATCATGTCCGCAGGCGACTATAAATTCGGCGACTATACCAGGACCGGCCTGCCGCTGGTCGCTCTCATGATCGCGACTTTGTCGGCGCTGCTCGTCTTCCGGTACGATCTTCATTGAGCCGATTTCCCAAACCGAGAAACGCTGATGGAGGCGAAAATGGATGTGGTGGGGACAGACAGGGGGCGCACGCTGGAGGAGCTCGAGGACTGGCTGCGAACCCCAATGCTGCTTCTCAGCCTGCTCTGGCTCGTCATTGTCGTGATCGAGCTTACCTCCGGCGCCAGCGACCTCATAGCCACCGTCGGAACGGTGATCTGGATCCTCTTCATCGCGGAGTTTGGCCTTCGCCTGACGCTCGCGCCGCACAAGGGAGCTTTCATCAAGAGTAACTGGCTGACGGTGATCGCTCTGGTCGTGCCTGCGCTCCGGCTTTTCCGCGCCTTCGCCGTGCTGCGCGCCGCCCGACTGCTGAGGGGCGTTCGCCTGGTCCGGATTGTCGGAACAGCCAATCGCAGCATGAACGCACTTCGCGCAACGCTCAAACGCCGGCAATTCGGCTATGTGGCCGGGTTGACGCTCCTGGTGCTGGCGCTCGGTGCTGCGGGGATGCTGAGCTTCGAGCCGGCACACGAAGTCGCTGGCGGATTCACGTCCTACGGCCACGCCCTTTGGTGGACGGGAATGCTGATCGCCAGCCTTGGCACCGACTTCTGGCCGGTTACCACGGAAGGCAGGCTTCTGTCCGCGCTGCTGGCTCTGTACGGATTGGCCGTGTTCGGTTACATCACGGCTACCTTCGCGAGCTTCTTCATCGGCCGCGACGCCGAAGAGCCCGAGGCTGCTGTCGCGGGCGCATCGGATCTTGCTGGGCTGCGCCAGGAGATCGCCGCGCTGAGGCTCAGCCTTGAACAGCATGGTCTGCGGCCCGCCGAGTAGATCGCATCGCCGCCGGAACGATTAGCGCCGAAATTCGCTCTGGCAGGATGGGCAGCGAAATCTTCCTGTCGGCCTCGATCGCAGCAGCCTTCGCTTTGATCCACCTGATCGGCGGGCGCTTGAACTTTCTTCGGGTAACGCCACAGAGCGTCTCCTCTCCGGTCGGCACCGCCGCTTACGCACCGCTGCTGCTTGCCAGGTCATGAGAAGCTCGCTTCGCGCGCTTTGGCTGAGCGTCAGGGCAAGCTACTGGTTTATTCCATCGCTGCTGACGGTGGCCGCCTTTCTGCTGGCTTTAACAACCATCCACCTCGACCAGCTCTGGGGATCGGCTTGGCTGACCTCCTTCAGCTGGTTCGAAGGCAGCCGCCCGGAAGGCGCGCGAGCGCAGCTCACGGTGCTCTCGAGCGCGATGATCACAATCTCGTCCACCGTGTTTGCGATCACCATCGCCGCCGTGGCCTACGCATCCGGCAATTACGGGCCGCGCCTTCTGACCAACTTCATGAACGACCGCGGGAATCAGTTCTCGCTCGGCGTCTTCATCGCCACTTTCGCTTACAATCTGACGGTGCTTCGGGTGGTTCGCAATCCGGGGGACCCGCCTACTCCCGGCCAGTCGGGGGCGGAGGCATTGACCGCCTTCGTGCCGCAGCTCTCGATGCTGGTCTCAGCCGCGACCGCTATCCTGGCGGTGGCGGTTCTGGTCTACTTCCTGCATCACATTCCGGCGAGCATTCGGATCGACACGGTGCTCGGCGGCATCGGGCGCAGGTTGCTTCGCGACATCGAGCGGCGCTTCCCGCCCGAAGGTGGTGCCTGTGAACCGGAAGAGCGGATTTCCGGGAGCCCGATCAATGCCAGGAGCATCGGCTATATCGAGGTCGTCGACTTTGCGGAACTCGACGAGATTGCGCGCAAGAAAGGCCTCACCATCGCCCTGCGCGTGCGCACGGGGGACTTCATCCACCCGCATCTGCCTGTGGTCGAGGTCAGCGAAGAGGCGGAAGAGGCGCTTCAGAAGCGTATCCTGGACTGCTTTTCGCTTGGGGAGTCCCGCACTCCAACGCAGGATTTGGAGTTCCTGATCGATGAGCTGGTCGAGATCGCGCTACGTGCTCTCTCTCCTGGCGTCAATGACCCCTTCACCGCGGTTACCAGCATGCATTGGATGGGGGCGGCCTTGGCCAGGCTGGCCGATCGCGATCTACTCGCCGGACCGGAGCAGGACAGTTACTCAACGAGCCGAGTGCAGCCGCTGGCGGACGATTTCGATCATTTCGTCAAGCGGAGCTTCGGCGCGCTGCGCGCGTCGGCAGCGACAAATCCGATTGCGGCCAAGATCTTCCTCGAGACGCTCTTCGGCGTTTCGGTCGGAACCAGCTCGGCCCACCGGCAATCCACGCTTCGTCGCGAGGCCGAAATGCTCGTAGAGCAGGCTGAGCATGAACTCAAAGGACCCGCTCTGACCGAGGTGCGGGAGCGGCTCGGAAGCTTCCCATCGCCAATGGGAGGCGCTCGGCAGCCCAACCCAGCCGCTAGCGGCGCGAGTTGAAAGGCGCAGGAGCGAACTAGGCGTGAAGCGATGAACCTCGTACGCCTGCTTCTGATCTGGACGGCGAGGCACATGCTCGCCCTTCTCCTGATCATCCTCATTCTGGTGGCCGCACGTTACGCGGTTCCGCCGGTCAGCGACTGGGTGCAGGAACAGGTGCGCATCGCCCGCACCGCACCCGTCCAGCGCGTTGCGCTGACGCGCGCGCTGGAGGCCTACGAGCGATATGCCGCCACGCGGCAAGTGGAGGCGGAAAGGACGAGCGAGGACCTGCGCCGCGCGTCCGAGGCAATGTTGCGATCCCGCCGCGCCGCGATCCAGCCCGCCATCGCCCGAGAGGAGGAAGCGACGCTTACCGGGCCCGAGCTCGCTTTGGCTGGCGTACGCGGCGACGGGGAGCGCATCTTCCGGCATTATCGGGCCCAAGCCGAGATCGGGCTACTCCGCCGCGAAATGCAGGCGATCGACACCCTTTTGGCGGCGCGGGCGGCGGACCGCAGCCGTGCAACGCTCGCGCAGCGGCGCCTGCAAGCGGTGCAGCAGCTCGATGCGAGCCGTGCCCGATGGCTGGCGGCCAGAGAGCAGGCTCGGGTCCTGAACCGCCGCCCGCTGGCCCCGGCCCGGAATTATATCTGCCGGAACGCGCCGTTGGGTGTCGGCTGCGAAAATTATCGGGCGCTCACGCGCGCGAATGCCGCAATGGAAGCTGCTGCCGCCCAACATAGCCGCGCCCGCCGGCAGATCGCAGCAATTGACGCTGCGATACGGGGCCTCGACGTTAAGGACCAGGCTGTGGTTGGCGCTGCCTCGATCCTGGAACGGCAGTCGGCGGAGGCTAGGGCCGATCTCGCACGGGTGGAGCAGATCGCTCGCGGCAATTGGCTGGTCTGGATCGGGCGGCCGATGCTCGATGTACTCCCGACAGCGCTGGCGATCCTCGCCGCCGCGATTCTTGGCCCTGTCTTCATTAAAGCGATCCTCTACTTCCTGGTCGCGCCGCTCGCTGCCCGAAGGCAGCCGCTTCGGCTGCTCGCTGAGGATGGCGGGTGCATCCGCGACGCCGGTTCGGGTTCGGCGGCCTCACAGATGGTGCGTCTCGAACCTGGACATGAGCTCCTGATCCTGCCGGAGGCGGTGCAGAGCGTTCCGGAACAGTCCGAGAAACGGACCAAATGGCTGTTGAGCTGGTCGATGCCGCTCAGCAGCCTCGCCTCGGGAATGGTCGCGTTGGTGAGGATACGCGTGCAAAACGCCGATGCCGTCGTGATATCCGCGACCGACAATGGCTTTGCGGAGGCGGCGCTGATCGAGATCGCCGATGGCTCCGCGATGGTCCTGCGGCCGCGCGCTTTGCGAGGACTGCTGCAGCCGATTGGGCAGCCTCTATCGATCTCCCGCCACTGGCGCCTTCGGCACCTTTCGGCTTGGCTGACCTTCCAGTTTCGCTACCTCGTGTTCCACGGCCCGTGCAGCCTCATTGTCGAGGGCACGCGCGGCGTGCGGCTCGAACCGGCCGGATCCGGGCGCGGCATCAACCGGGCAGCGACCCTGGGCTTCAGCGCAGGTCTGGCTTATTCGGTTTCCCGAAGCGAGGCCTTCGGAGCCTACCTGCTTGGCAAGCAGGAGCTCTTCAACGACAGCTTCCGCGATGGACCCGGTTATTATCTTTACGAGGAAGTTCCGCGTCTTGGCACCAGGGGCGGTCTTTGGGGAAGAGGCTTGCGGGGCTTGGGTGACGCCGCGCTGAAACTGTTCGGCCTTTAGCTCAGGCGTGAGGAGGCTTCGCGTGGTGCCGGCACTGCCTTCGGTGGAAGTTTCGCCGCGCGTAGTTTCACTCCTCCACATGTCGACGGGGCAGGTGTTGCGGCGCGAACCGCAAAATCAGGTACCCCAAGACGGCCGAAAGAATGGACCCGGCCAGCACCCCGATCTTCGCCTCTTCAACGAGGTCGGGCCGCGTCGGGAAGGCGAGCGCGCCGATGAACAGGCTCATCGTGAAGCCTATGCCGCAAAGCATCGAAACGGCATAGGTTTGCAGCCACGTGGCTCCGCTCGGCCTGCAGGCGATCCCGAGCTTGGCGGAGATCGCCACCGCTCCGAAGATCGCGACCTGCTTTCCGACGAACAATCCCGCCGCGATGCCAAGCGGAAGCGGGGCGAATATTTGATCCAGCCCGACACCAGCGAGCGAGACTCCTGCATTGGTGAAGCCGAAGAGGGGAACGATGACAAATGCGACCCACGGAGTGATGCCGTGCTCGAGCCTATGAAGCGGCGAGCCTCCCGCGTCCGGTTCACCCGGTGTCCGAGTCACCGGGACCATCGCGGCAGTGAGCACCCCGGCTACGGTGGCATGAACGCCGGAGAGAAGGATGGCATACCAGAGCAGGAGGCCGAGCAACAGATAAGGCACCAGGGAGCGCACCTCGCTGCGGTTGAGGAAGTACATCACCAACAGGATCGCAACAGCGCCGCCAAGAGCCAGCGTGTTGATAGCAGCCGTATAGGCCATTGCGATGATCGCCACCGCGCCGAGATCATCAACGATCGCAATCGTCGTGAGAAACAGCTTGAGGGATGTCGGAGCCCGCTTGCCGAGCAAGCTGAGCACACCGATGGCGAACGCTATGTCCGTCGCTGCTGGGATGGCCCATCCGCCGACGAGAGCAGGTGAGGCACCGGTCAAGGCCAGGTAAATCGCTGCAGGGACGATCATTCCGGCGGCGGCGGCGATGATTGGTAAGCGTCGGTCGTTCCACGTTCGCAGGTTGCCGTCCACGAACTCGCGCTTGATCTCGAGACCGACCAGCAGGAAGAAAATGGCCATCAGCCCGTCGTTGATCCAAAGGTGCGGCGTCGTCGGCCCGAGCTTCGGCGACAGGACCGGCCCCAGCCGGGTTTCAAGCGCATGGTGATAAACTTCGGCCAATGGGCTGTTGGCGGCAACAAGCGCGAGGGCCGCGGCGCCCATGAGCAAAAGCCCGCCCGATGCCTCGCTCTTTAGAAAGCGCCGCAGCGCAGAAGGTGGCGGCCTGTGCGGTCGGGTGCCAGCGCGTGCAGGAATTCCCCCCCGCATCAGAGGACCCACCAAGCGATGATTGCGCATAGGATCGTGAGATCCAACGCGACGACAAGCAAAATGGGGATGGTTGTTCGGGGCAGAGGTTCGACGGACATACCACCTGAACGAGGCGAACCGGCTTTCGTTCTGAGTAGAGGAAGAAGCGGCCGTCTTATCGACGCTGAGCCGCTACGTCTGGCCATGCTGGACGGCGCGTCTTGGAGCTGAGCCGGAAAGCAGGCATCAGCGAGGATCCGGT
>JALYGI010000036.1 GCA_030777185.1 Pseudomonadota bacterium | reverse complement strand
GATCGAAGGCTTGGGGGCCCGGAACAACTTCCAGCTGACGACAGCAGACGTCTACAAGGCGCTTGCCGCCAACCCGTTCGGCAAGCCTCAAACCGCTAAGACCTGGAGGGACATCAACCCCGCTTTGCCGGCCGTCGCGATCAAGGTATTCGGACCGCCGCCGACATCGGGCACCCGCGACAGCTTTGCCGAGCTTATTCTCGAAAAAGGCTGCGACTCCGATCCGGCCATGAAGGCGCTGAAGGAATCGAACAGCGAGCAGCATAAGAATGTCTGCACCAAGATCCGCGAGGACGGCGCCTATGTCGAGGCGGGCGAGAATGACAATCTCCTCGTCCAGAAGGTGGCGGCGAATCCCGGCGCGATCGGGGTCCTCGGCTATTCCTTTCTCGAGGAAAATGCCTCGAGGGTTCGCGGCATCCCGCTCGCCGGCATCGCGCCGACGGCAGCCACGATCGGCAATCTCAGCTATCCCGGTGCGCGGCAGGTCTACCTTTATGCCAAGGGCGAGCATATGAACGTGATCCCGGGCATGAAGGAGTTTCTGGCGGCTTACGCCTCGGCCTGGGGGCCTGGCGGCTATCTCGCCCAGCGCGGCCTCATCCCCTCGCCGCCCGAGGTGCAGGCAAAGGCTGCGGCGGCAGTCCAATCGCTGACCCCGGTGAACGCCGCCGAGTTGAAGTAATCGCGTTGCGCCGGGTCTGAGTGTACGGGCCCGGCATCTGTTTGCTTGAAACGAACCGGCCGCTTCCGGCTGTGTGAGGATTGCCGCTTTGTCGCTTCCGGCGCTTGCCCTGTTGATATTCGGGCTGGGCTTCATCGCCTGGGCGGCGGCGCGCGCGCGCGCGCTATCCTTCGCCGGCCCCGGCAAGCCGCGGCTCCACTCGCTGCCGAGCTATCACGGCTGGTATGTCGCGCTTTGGGCGGCCCTGCCGGCGATCCTCTTCCTCGCCGTGTGGGCGCCGGTGTCCAACGGACTCGTCATGCAGGCCGTGATGGGCAGCCCCGCCGCCGCAAGCCTCCCGCCCTTCGAGATGCAGCGCAATGCCATCTTCACTGAAGCGCGCGAGCTTGCCGAAGGCACCCGCCAGGCTGCCTTCAATCCGCAGGCGACGGCGATCGCGCCCGTCTACGATGCGGCGATCACCCGCTATTCGATGGTCGGCGTCGTCGTGGCTTTGCTTCTCGCCTTTGCCGGCGGCGCTTACGCCTTCACGCGTGTCAGCCCAAACTTCCGCGCCCGCACCCGCGTGGAACGGCTCGTTATGGCCGTGCTGCTGATCGCCTCGCTGATTGCGATCCTGACGACGCTCGGAATTGTCCTTTCGCTGCTGTTCGAATCGCTCCGCTTCTTCTCGATGGTTTCGCCGATCGAATTCCTGTTCGGCCTCAACTGGAGCCCGCAGACAGCGATGCGCGCCGATCAGGCGGGCTCGTCCGGCGCGTTCGGGGCTATACCGCTCTTCTGGGGAACGATCTTCATCGGAGCGATCATCGCAATGATCGTGGCGATCCCTCTGGGCCTGATGAGCGCCATCTATCTCACCCAATATGCGAGCCCAATCGTCCGGCGCTGGATGAAGCCGCTGCTCGAGGTGCTCGCCGGCGTCCCGACGGTCGTCTACGGCTATTTCGCAGCGCTCACCGTTGCTCCCGCGGTACGCGACTTTGCGCTGATGCTCGGGATTCCGGGTTCGTCCGAATCCGCGCTCGCGGCCGGTCTGGTGATGGGGATCATGATCATCCCTTTCGTCTCTTCGATGGCCGACGATTCCATCGCGGCGGTGCCCCAGGCGATGCGCGATGGTTCACTGGCGATGGGGGCGACCACCTCGGAGACGATCAAGAAGGTGCTCGTGCCGGCCGCGCTCCCCGGCGTTGTCGGCGGGGTGCTGCTCGCCGTCAGCCGCGCGATCGGCGAGACCATGATCGTCGTTATGGCCGCCGGCCTTGCCGCGAACCTCACCGTCAATCCGTTCGAGAGCGTGACGACGGTGACCACCCAGATCGTCCAGCTGCTGACCGGGGACCAGGAGTTCGACAGCCCGAAAACGCTCGCCGCCTTTGCCTTGGGCCTGGTGCTCTTCATCGTCACCCTGCTCCTCAACATCGTCGCGCTGCGCGTCGTGAAGAAGTATCGCGAAGCCTATGAATGACATGGCCCCCGCAGCGGCGCCCCTGCGGCGAGCACCTACCGAGTGGAAGTCGGACGCGATGCAGCGCCGAATCCGCAACCGTTACGCGGCCGAGCGGCGCTTTCGCCTTCTTGGCCTTGGCGCGATCCTGCTCTCCGCGGCTTTCCTCGCTTTTTTGCTGATCACCATGGTCGGGAACGGCATCCGGGGCTTCACCCAAGCCGAAGTCCGCCTCCCAATCGATTTCGGGAAGAGCGCGATCTTCCTCGATCCCGCGACCTTGAAAGGCTTCGGCGCCGAGGCGGCGCTTGCCGGGGCCGACATTGACGGGGCGGTCCGCGCCGCAGCCACGGCGCACTATGGACAGGCCGGCGCCGGCATGCTCTCGGATACGGCCTGGCTCAGAGTGCGCGACGCCATCCGTGCGGACCCTGCGATGCTCGGCCGCACTGCCACCCTCTGGCTTCCGGCATCGAGCGAGATCGACCTTGCCGCCAAGAGCGAAGCCTCGCCGGAAGGCGAGCGCCTGTACCGCCAGCTCCAGGCCCGCGATGCGGTGAGGACCGCCTTCAATTGGAACTTCCTGACCGGCTCCGACGCGACCGATCCTTCCGCGGTCGGCATCTGGGGCGCGTTCAAAGGCTCGCTGCTGACGATGCTGGTAACGCTCGCGCTTGCCTTTCCCATCGGCGTTCTCTCGGCAGTCTATCTCGAGGAATATGCGCCGCGGAACCGCTGGACCGACATGATCGAGGTCTCGATCAACAACCTTGCCGCGGTCCCCTCGATCATCTTCGGACTGCTCGGGCTCGCCGTGTTCCTCAATTTCATGCACCTGCCGCGCTCCGCGCCGCTGGTCGGCGGGCTGACGCTCGCGCTGATGACCATGCCCGTGATCGTCATTGCCGGCCGCAACGCAATCAAATCGGTGCCGCCTTCGATCCGCGACGCTGCGCTCGGCATCGGCGCCAGCCGGGTGCAGGTCGTGTTCCACCACGTGCTGCCGCTAGCCCTTCCCGGCATCCTCACCGGCACCATCATCGGAATGGCCCGCGCGCTCGGCGAGACGGCGCCTTTGCTGATGATCGGCATGCGCGCCTTCATCGCCTCGCCTCCGGGCGGGGTGACCGAGCCCGCCACGGTGCTGCCGGTGCAGATCTTCCTGTGGTCGGACGAGGTGAGCCGCGGATTCGTCGAGAAGACCTCAGCCGCGATCATCGTCCTCCTCGTCTTCCTTCTCGCGATGAATGGGCTCGCCATCTATCTGCGCAACAAATTCGAACGCCGCTGGTGATGGAGAGTTGGAACCCACAAATATGACCGACACGACCATCAACGATCTCGCCGCGCACCAGCAGGCGCCCGCGCCCGGCTCCGCCCCCAAGATGCGGGCGCGAGGCGTCAACGTCTATTATGGCAACAAGAAAGCGATCGACGACGTCTCGATCGATGTCAGCCAGGAGAATGTCACCGCCTTCATCGGCCCCTCCGGCTGCGGCAAATCGACCTTCCTGCGCACCCTCAACCGGATGAACGACACCATCGCAAATGCGCGCGTCGAAGGCACAATCGAGCTCGATGGGGAGGACATCTATTCGTCGGGCATGGACGTGGTGCAGCTCCGCGCCCGTGTCGGCATGGTCTTCCAGAAACCCAACCCTTTCCCAAAGTCGATCTATGAGAATGTCGCCTACGGACCCCGCATCCACGGGCTCGCCGCAGGCAAGGCAAATCTCGACGAAGTGGTCGAGCGATCGCTTCGCCGCGCCGGGCTCTGGGACGAGGTCAAGGACCGCCTCACCGAAAGCGGCACAGCGCTATCGGGCGGCCAGCAGCAGCGCCTGTGCATCGCCCGCGCGATCGCTGTCGATCCGGAGGTGATCCTGATGGACGAGCCTGCCT
>JALYGI010000035.1 GCA_030777185.1 Pseudomonadota bacterium | reverse complement strand
GTTCACCCCCTCACGCATGTCGAGCAGGAAGCGCTCGACACCGCTATCGTGCGACATGCGCTCATAGCTTCCGGTGAGCGAGGGGCGCACCTCTTTCACCTCCATCGGATCGTCCCAGTCGGTGGCGGCGGCGACGGTACCGGTGTGCGTGCCAAAGCCGATCAAGCGCGCCTTTTCCCCCCAACGCTCCTTGCAGAGTTGGCCGATGTTCAGCTCCTCCCGGACCTGGCCCATCTCGGTGTGCGCGGCGTTGCCGATATGGCTGTTATGGGCCCAGACCACCGCCTTTGCCCCCGGGCCCTTGGCATCGAGCAGCTGGCAGAGCGTTTCGAACATGTGCGTGTCGCGCAGGTTCCAGCTCTCCGCCGCTCCGTGATACATGACGCGGTAATAAGCTTCGGCATTCTTGACCAGCCGGGCATTCGCGGCTGCGTCGAGAAATTCGTCGCCGTCCTCCCCGACATATTCCATCCGTTTCTGAAGCAGCTCGCGGAGCATCTGGACGACCGGCTGCTCGCATTGCGCATAGCCGCGCGTCAGCGCCATCCGGCCATAGCCCTGGGGGTTCTTGGCGTAAGGCTGAAGGCAGCCGTAGCGCTCGCGCGCGACCGAAGCGGCCTCCGGATCGACATCATCGAGATAGTCGATAACGGCTCTGATCGAGCCGCCGAGATTGTAGAGATCGAGGCCGTAGAAGCCGGCCATTTCTTCCTGCGGCCGCCCATCGTTGCGCCGCTTCAGCCACTGCACGAAGGCATCGACATCGGTGTTGCGCCACATCCAGGTCGGGAAGCGCTGAAAGGGCGCCTCCTCCCCTTCCCTGCGTGGCCGGCCGCGCACGTAGCGGTCGATACTGGCGGCGTCCGGCCAGTCCGCCTCCACCGCGACGATGGTGAAGCCATGCTCCTCGATCAGCCGCTTGGTGATGGCGGCGCGGGCACGGTAGAATTCCGACGTGCCGTGGCTCGCCTCCCCGAGCAGCACCACCCGCGCATCCGCAAAGCGGTCGAACAGCGCGCCGAATGCGGGATCATCCAGGTCCGGCAGCGGTTCGGCGGCATCCCGGATCAACTCGGGAAGGGACCGGGGATCGGCGCGCTTACCGCGTTCGTCCCAGGCATGAGCTCCGATCAGCGGCACGAAGCGGACGGCGCCAAGCTCCTCCTGCTCATATTCGTCTTCGCCCGTGCGGGTGATCTTCAGGAGCTTCTGCACCTCCTGCGGCTCGCCCACGGGCATCACGAGCCGCCCCCCGATTTCCAGCTGCTGGAGCAGCACATCCGGCACATGGCTCCCGCTCGCAGACACGATGATCGCGTCGAACGGCGCCTTTTCGGGAAAGCCGCGCGTCCCGTCGCGCTCGTAGATCGAGACATTCTCGGCGCCTAAGCGCTCCATCCGCTCACCGGCCAGCAGGGCAAGCTCCCCATGCCGTTCGATCGCGATCACTTCGTCAACGATCCGCGCGAGGATTGCGGCCGCGTAACCGGATCCCGCGCCCACTTCGAGCACCTTGTCCGATCCTTCGAGCTCGGCAGCTTCCAGCATCAGCGCGACGATATAGGGCTGGGATATGGTCTGATCGGCCTCGATCGGCAGCGGCGCATCCTCGAACGCGAATTCGCGCAGATGCTCAGGCACGAACTCCTCGCGAGGCACGCTGCGGAAGGCATCAAGGATGCGCCGGTCGTGGATGCCACGCGCGGCGATCTGCCGCTCGACCATCTTCTCGCGTGCGGCGACAAAATCAGTCATCTTTTTCTCCAGCGCCCGTTAAACCAGCGCCGATGGAGCGCGTTCCGGAGAAGCGATGCACGAGCGGATCATCAAGCTCTACGAGGACAACGCCGCGGCGTGGGATCGCCAGCGCGGGCGCGAACTCTTCGAGAAAGCATGGGTGGACCGCTTTCTGGACCTGCTCCCGAAGCGCGGGTCGATCCTCGACATCGGCTGCGGCATGGGCGAGCCGATCGCGCGCTACTTCATTGAAAGCGGCTTCGCCGTCACCGGGGTGGATTCCTCGCCCTCGCTGATCGCCCTCTGCAGGGATCGTTTCCCGGAGCATCGCTGGCTCGTCGGCGACATGCGGGAGCTCGCGCTCCAGCGCCGGTTCGACGGTATCATCGCCTGGCACAGTTTCTTTCATCTCACTTTTGACGATCAGCGCGCCATGTTCCCCCGCTTCGCTGCGCACGCGGAGGCTGGCGCGATCCTGATGTTCACGAGCGGCCCGATGCATGGAGAGGCGATAGGCGAATGGCAGGGCGAGCCGCTCTACCACGCCAGCCTCGCTCCCGAAGAGTATCGGGCGCTGTTGAAGGGTAACGGCTTTGAGGTGTTGAGCTTCGTGGCGGGAGAGCCGCTGGCGGAGGGCCCCTCCGTCTGGATGTGCCGTCAGATCAGCCCCGCCAGCGGGCTCGACGGATCGGCGTAGCGGCGCTTGCCCATGCGGCCGGCGCGATAGGCGAGACGGCCGGCCTCGACCGCATGGCGCATGGCGCGCGCCATCAGCAGCGGGTCCTTGGCTTCGGCAATTGCGGTGTTCATGAGCACGCCGTCGCAGCCCAGTTCCATTGCCACCGCGGCGTCCGAGGCCGTGCCGACGCCCGCATCGACCAGCACCGGCACCCGCGCATTCTCGACGATGATGCGGATCATCACTTTGTTCTGAAGGCCGAGCCCGGAGCCGATCGGCGCGCCGAGCGGCATGATCGCGACCGCGCCCGCATCTTCGAGCTTCTTCGCGGCGATCGGATCATCGGCGCAATAAACCATCGGCTCGAAGCCTTCCTTGGCCAGGATCTCGGTTGCGCGCAGCGTTTCGATCATGTCCGGGTAGAGCGTCTTGGCCTCCCCCAGCACTTCAAGCTTCACCAAAGTCCAGCCCCCCGCCTCGCGAGCAAGCCGCAGCGTCCGGATCGCCTCTTCGGCGGTGAAGCAGCCCGCGGTGTTCGGAAGATAGGTGTAGCGCTTGGGATCGATATGGTCAGTCAGCATCGGCGCCCCTGGGTCGGCGATATTCACCCGCCGCACCGCGACCGTCACGATCTCCGCCCCCGAGGCCTCCACCGCTGCCGCATTCTGCTCGAAGCTCTTATACTTGCCTGTACCGACGATCAGGCGGGAGCGGAACGTCCGACCAGCCACCGTCCAGCAATCGTCGAGATTTGTCGCAACGTTCACGTCATTCTTCCTTGTCTCAGAGCCTGGGAATGCGGTTTCCCGCCCGCTCCCCAGAAATGCGATCTTGAGCGCATTTCCGAACAGCCTCTCAGCCGCCACCGACGAAGGTGACGATCTCGAAGTCGTCGCCATCCTCGATCTTCGTGTCGCCAAGTGTCGAGCGGGGCACGATCTCGAGGTTCCGCTCCACCGCCACCTTGGTGGGCTCCAGCCCCAGCTCCAGCGCCAGGTCCGCGATCGTCAGCCCTTTGGTCACCCGCCGGTGCTGCCCGTTGACCGTGATCGAGAGGGTGTCGTCGTAGACCATGCTCTGCCCTTGCGGTGAATGACTGACGCCATATAGGGACTCGGAATGGCGACGCTACCGACCATCTATGTGCTGAACGGCCCCAACCTCAACCTCCTCGGCACACGCGAGCCGGAGATATATGGCGCGGAGACGCTGGATGAGATTGCCGGCGCGCTGGAGGACCGGGCGCACGAGCTCGGCTTGGCGATCGACATGCGCCAGTCGAACCATGAGGGGCATCTTATCGACTGGCTTCACGAGGCCGCCGCCGAAGGTGCCAAGGCGGTGATTCTCAATGCTGGAGCTTTCACCCACAGCTCGATTGCCCTTTACGATGCGATCAGGGCGATCCCGGTTGCGGTGATCGAAGTCCACCTGTCCAATCCGCATGCCCGCGAGCCGTTCCGCCGGCGCAGCTATGTGGCGGCGGCGGCGAAGGGAAGCATCTCCGGCTTCGGGGCGCTCGGTTATCAGCTTGCTCTGGACGCGGCTGCCAGTCTCTGACAAGGCGCCGCCAAAGGGGAAAAGAGGTTTCAATGGCCAGCGATGAAAGCGGCGCCGGCGGCGCGATGCAGATCGACACCGATCTGGTGCGCCAGCTCGCCGAGCTTTTGAACTCAGGGGATCTCTCGGAGATCGAGGTTCAGGATGGCGAGCGGCGCATCGTGGTGAAGCGCCAGCTTGCGACCAGCTATGTGGCCGCTCCGGCCGCTGTGCCCGCGGCTCCTGCACCGGCGGCTCCCGCGACCGCACCTGTTCCGATGACCGCCGCTCAGGAAGAAGTCGCCGCCGCCAACCATCCGGGTGCGGTCAAGTCGCCGATGGTCGGCACCGTCTATCTGTCCGGCGAGCCCGGCGCGCCTCCCTTCGTCTCCGTCGGGCAGCAGGTCAGCGCCGGAGAAACGCTCGTGATCGTCGAGGCGATGAAGGTGATGAACCCGATCACGGCGCCCAAAGCGGGCACGGTCCGGCAGATCCTGGTGGTGGATGCGCAGCCCGTCGAATATGATCAGCCGCTTGTCATCGTCGAGTAAGGCGGCATGGCAATCAACAAGGTCCTGATCGCCAATCGCGGCGAGATCGCGCTTCGGATCCACCGCGCCTGCCACGAAATGGGCATCAAGACGGTCGCAGTCCACTCCACGGCCGACACCGACGCGATGCACGTGCGCCTGGCCGACGAAGCGGTCTGTATCGGTCCGCCGCCGGCGACCGACAGCTATCTGAACATCCCCAACATCATCTCGGCGGCCGAGATCAGCCACGCCGACGCTATCCATCCCGGCTACGGCTTCCTCAGCGAGAATGCCCGCTTCGCCGAGATCGTCGAAAGTCACGGCATCATCTGGATCGGGCCCAAGCCCGAGCATATCCGCACGATGGGCGACAAGGTCGAGGCGAAGCGCACCGCGGCCAAGCTCGGCCTCCCCCTCGTTCCGGGTTCGGACGGCCCGGTGGAGGGCGTGGAGGAGGCCCGCGCGGTCGCCCGTGAAACCGGCTTCCCGGTCCTCATCAAGGCCGCGTCCGGCGGCGGCGGCCGCGGTATGAAGGTGGTCCATTCCGAAGACCAGCTCGAAGCTCAGATGATGCAAGCGCGCAACGAGGCGAAGAGCGCCTTTGGCGACGACACCGTTTACATGGAGAAATATCTCGGCAACCCGCGCCACATCGAATTCCAGGTATTCGGGGACGGCAAGGGCGAGGCGGTCCATCTCGGCGAGCGGGACTGTTCGCTCCAGCGGCGCCACCAAAAGGTGCTGGAGGAGGCCCCTTCCCCTGTCATCCGTGGCGACGAGCGTGACCGTATGGGCGGCATCGTCGCCAAGGCGATGGCGGAAATGGGCTATCGCGGCGCCGGAACGATCGAATTCCTGTACGAGAACGGCGAATTCTTCTTCATCGAGATGAACACCCGGCTTCAGGTGGAGCATCCGGTGACGGAGATGATCACCGGCATCGATCTGGTGCGCGAGCAGA
>JALYGI010000034.1 GCA_030777185.1 Pseudomonadota bacterium | reverse complement strand
GCGACGCCATCGTCCCAGATGCTCGGGCCTGCCGCCCGCGCCGCTTCCACCAATGCGGCTTCCGAAGCGCCGTCGTGAATCAGCTTCTGCATGCGCTCGTCAACGGCCACGATCTCGTAGAGCCCGGTCCGGCCGCGATAGCCCTCGCCATGGCAGCGCGGGCAGCCATTGGCGCGGAAGAGCGGCTCGCCCGCCTTGATCGCACCGCCAAGCAGCGCGTGGTCGGCATCGGTTGCCCGGTCCTCGATGCGGCATGCGGTGCAGAGCCGCCGCACCAGCCGCTGCGCGACCAGCCCGATCAGCATCGGCGCGAGAAGGTAACGCTCGACCCCCATGTCGAGCAGCCGGGTGACACTCCCGACAGCGCTGTTCGTGTGCAGCGTCGAGAGTACGAAATGGCCGGTCATGCTTGAGCGAACGGCGACTTCCGCCGTTTCCTGGTCACGGATCTCGCCGACCATGATGATATCGGGATCCTGGCGAAGGATCGCGCGAAGCCCGCGGGCGAAGGTGAGTTCCGTGCGCGGATTGACCTGCGTCTGGCCGATACCCTCGAGCTCATACTCGATCGGGTCTTCCACCGTCATGATGTTGCGCTTGCGGTCGTTCATCCGGTTGAGCGCCGCGTAAAGCGTCGTCGTCTTGCCGGACCCGGTCGGGCCGGTCACCAGCAGCATCCCGTGGGGCCGATCGAGAAGGCGCTGAAACAAGAGGATGTCGCGCCCGCTCATGCCGAGCTCGGCCAGATCGAGCCGCGCGGATTCGCGATCGAGGATCCGCATCACGACCCGCTCGCCATGTTGGGACGGGATGGTCGATACCCGGACGTCCACCTCATGCCCGCCGATCCGCAAAGTCACGCGGCCGTCCTGCGGCACGCGCTTCTCGGCGATGTCGAGCCGCGCCATCACCTTGATGCGGCTGACGAGCAAGGGCGCAAGCGCTCGCTTCGGCTCGACCACGTCGCGAAGCACGCCATCGACTCGAAAGCGCACCACCACCTTTTTTTCCTGAACCTCGATGTGGATGTCCGAGGCGGTTTCCTTAACCGCTTCGAGGAGGAGTGCGTTGATCAGGCGTATGACAGGAGAATCGTCGCGCTGGTCGAGCAGGTCGTCCACCGCAGCCGCGCTGTCGGCAAGGCTCGCAAGGTCGGACTGTGCCGCATCGGCGAGCCCGGCTGCGTCGCCCGCACTGTCGCGATAATGTTCCTGCAGCGCCGCTTCGAATGCGGCATCGTCGATGGCTCGAAAGGCGAGGCCGGCGCCGAACAGGCGCTGCACTTCGAGGACGGTCTCGAGCGCGAGCGGGACCCGGTGCAGGCACTCGAGCGCGCTTTCGCTGACCGGCCGGACGAGCACGCCACGCCGCCTTGCGAACGCATAAGGCAGGAAAGGCCTACCTCTGGCAGGCGGCGTCTGTTGGTTGATGGGCTCGATGTCTGCCATCAGCGCCCAAGCGCGATCTGGGCGTCGACGATCCCCGGACTGGCCTGCCGGTCGGCGCGGATGTTGGAGACGCGCAGCGTGGTGGTCGATTCCAGCTGCACGAGCCATTGGACGATCTTCGTGAAATCTGCGTCTTCGAGCGTTACACGCACGAGCCCGTCTTGAGGCTCGACCCGCGCAAGGGTGAGGCCGAAAGCGGACGCGCTGCTGCTGATGATCCCGGGCGAGCCGCTCCGGTCGATTGCCCTCAGCCGGGCAAGCTCCGGCCCCGCGATCCGGAGCTGCGCGGATAGCACTTCATAGGTGTGGATATCGGCCACGGCCCTGGCGCGGACGTCCCGCAGCGGCTGGTAGATGCCGACGATGATGAGGAGGATGGCGGCTGTTCCGGCGAGCGCGATCAGCAGCCGCCGTTCGCGCGGCGTTCGCGCCCCCCACCACAGACCGAATTCGGTCCGCCTGCGCTCCAGCACCGGAAAGCGGCCCAGCCAGGACACGATCCCCAGCTGCCACAGGGCAGGCGAAGGCGCGACTTCGGGCGCGCTGCCTGAGGAAAAGCGGCGGATCTGCAGCATGCTAGCGGACGTCCTCGGCGCTGAATTCGCGCACGGAGATACGCGCCGCGGCAACATCATTCTCGACCTGCGGCGTTCCAGTCACAGGGCGAAGCCCGGCCGCGAGAAGCGCCGCCTCGCTACGCTGCAGCCCGTTCATGTCGGGCTGCTCGATCAGGAGGCTGAGCTCGCCGGCTTTGCTGTCATATGAAAGACCGCGCAGAGTAGTTCCGGGGGCCCCCTGGCCCAGCGCCGCGGATGCCCTGACGAGGAGCGGGAAGAAGGTGCTGCGGGGCGGCCCTGCCCCGCCGGAGAGAAGCTCGGTGACCTCCGCTGCAAAGTCGGCGTCCACTGCAACCCCGGGCAGATATTGCTGGGCGAGCGCCTGCGCCTCCGCGCGTCGATTGTCCGCCATCTCTCGGAGCACAAAAGTCTCGAGCGCGGCGATTGCCGCATGCGCAAGCGCCGCCGCTCCGAGCACCGCCATCGCCGTGCGCGCGCTGATCGGTACCGAGCGGCGCGGCTTCGCATATGGCCCCTGACGAAGGTCGAGCGCGGGAACCAGCAGCCGCGTCGTGAGCGGCTCGAGTTCAATCGAACCGGGGACGGACGTCACCTGAGGCGGGAGAGGTTCGCCATAAGCAATGCAAACGGGATTGCCGGCGGCGGCCCAGACGATCGGCATCTGGGTACGAGAGGTGGCAAAGCCGGTGCCCTCCCAAGTTCGTACCAAGACCCGGTCGCCAGCGGCCTGCGTCGACCAGGCACCTTCCTCGGGCACCGGCAGCGAAAGCGCATCGGGCACGACCGAGCAATGGGTGAGCCCCGCCTCGGTCACGATCTTCGCCCAATGTGACATCACCTCGTGCCGAACGACTCCAGCCAAGTGACGGCGCGGCGACAGCTCCATGCCGAGCGCGACGTGAACATCCCCAATCGGGTCGGCGATCTGGTCCTCGATCGCGAAGGGAAGCGCGCTGAGCCGCTGGCGCCGTGAATCAAGCGGAAGATCGACCGCGAGGATCAACACCTGCTCGCTGGGGACGAGCACCGTCGCCGAGTCAATATGCGTCCCTGCGAGCCTGATCAGCCGCTCTCCGTCCAGGAACCAGATTCCTCCCGGTTCCGCGGTATTTGGCGGCTGAATTTCTTTCGACATGCGAGCAATGGTCTCATCTTGGCAGTGGAAATCCGGCACTGCTCCGCTATGGTAGCAAGCATGGCGCTCTTTCCAAGGCTCTTCCCGCACCAGCGGCCGGTTTCGGGTGCCCGCGATCGGCGTTCTCGTGCCCGACTTATGGCCGAAGCCGGCTTGACGCTGATTGAAATGATCGTGGTCCTCGCGATCATCGCGCTGATCGCCGGGCTCATCGTTCCCAATGTCATCGGCAGGCCCGATGAAGCACGGGTCACCGTCGCTGCGGCCGATCTCAAAACCATCTCCGCAGCATTGAAGATGTACCGGCTCGACAATGGGGGCTATCCAACCACCGAACAGGGCCTCCAAGCGCTTGCGGAGCGGCCGACGAGCGCGCCTTTGCCGAGAACCTGGCCCGAGGAAGGATATCTGGCGGAGGTGCCGCGCGACCCCTGGGACAGGCCCTACGTCTACCGGAAGGCGCCCGGCAGTAGCGGCTTCGAACTCATGTCGCTCGGCAAGGACGGACAGGTCGGCGGCGAGGGGGTCGATTCCGACATCAAGCTGGCACGCCGCTAGCGTGCGCCATCCCGGAGAAGCCGGGTTCACGCTCGTCGAGACGCTCGTTGTCCTTGCGATCATAGCGGTAATGGGAAGCATCGCTGTTCTTGGCCTCGGCGGCGCGGATCGCGGCGCAAGCGCGCAGGCCGAGGCGCAGCGCCTCGCCGCCTCGATCCAGGTGGCGGCCGATGAAGCCCTCATCACCGATCGTGCGCCGGCCCTCGTCCTCGACAGCGGCGGCTACGCCTTTCTCGCCTGGGATCCGGCAAGCGGGACATGGAAGGATCACGAACGGCCGGATCTTGCCGCGCGCCGCGATCTTGCCGAGGGCATCGAAGTGAAGAGCGACCTGCCTGCGAACCCGCTGCCTCTCAGCGACGGAGCCGGCGCATATCGCTTCACCATAACCTCCAGCAGCGAAAGCTGGACTGTTCTATTCGACGGCCTCAACGCAGCAGCCGCTCCGGCGAACGATGGCTAGTCACCGGAAAGCCTCCCGCGCATCCGGCGAGAAGGGCTTCACGCTGGTCGAGGTGCTGGTCGCGCTCGTGATCCTGGCGGTCGCGGCAGCCGGGCTTATCGGTGCGGCCGAAGCGCATGTGGATTCGATCCGTGCGCTCGAGGCCCGCGCCGCCGCGCAATGGGTGGCAGAAAACCGGATCGTCGAGCTTACCGTCAGCAAGGAGCCCGAGCCCAGACTTTCCGAGACGGTGGACATGCTTGGCCAAAGCTGGACGATCACGCTCGCCCGCCGCCCGAGCGATGATCCCGAACTTCAGGCAATGACGATCTCGGTCGCACCAGAGGGCGGGCCGGAGCCGCTCGTCACCATGAGCTTCTTCCTCGAGGTTCCGCGGGAGCCCGTCGGATGACCCCGCGTGAGATCCGCTTCGGTCTTGATGGTTTGACGGGCATCGCGGTAGCTTCCGTCGCTGCCGCCCTCGCCTTGCTGACATGGACGATCGCCGGCTACTCCTAGACCGCCTCTCCCGTCTCGGCGGCGGCCCGTGCCTATTTGCCTCCCTCCCCCGCACCGGACCTCACCGCGCTCGTCAACCTGCCGCCGTTCGGCAAAGCGACGACCACACCCGCTTCTGTTGCGGCCGGCAGCGGCCTCGTCCTTCACGGCATCCTGCTTACCACTCCAGTGGCGGCATCGACGGTGCTGATCGCTGTGCCGGGTCAGGATCCTGTTTCCTACCCGATTGGAGCGGTCGTTCCGGGCGGGGGAACGATCGATTCCGTCGGGGAGGATTTTGTGCTGCTGCGGAACGGCGACCAGTATGTCACCCTGTATTTTCCGGATGATCCACGCGCGCGGCAGCCAAGCGCGCCCGGCGCGCCGAATGCCGCACCAAATGCCGCCCCGGCTCCGGCGCCCCCGCCTTCGCCTGCGATCCCGGGAGCCGGCCCGTCGGCAAGCGGCGTCGATGCCATACGGGCCCTTCTGCCACCCTCGAGCGTCGGCGCCCCCGTCCCGCGCTCGGTGGTTCCGCCACCGCCGCCGGTTTCGGGGCAAAACAGCGGCAACGGCAATGGGTTAATTGACAGGCCGGGGGCGGCTGTTACACCTCGGCAATAGCCGGGTGGGTTTAGCGATATCGCAGCGGATGCGTGGTGCGGGAGTGGTTCCCAGGGCTCCGGGCTAGGCGAGCGGTACCCGTCTTGCCATTGCCGATGTCCCATGCGCTGAGGAGCAAGGCGTGCGTACGATCTCTCGTAAGAGCCTCACCGGTTTGACGGTGCTGACGGCGATACTCGCCCCGTTACCGCCAATGCCGCTGCCGGTCGCCGCCCAGTCGGTCCGCTCCGTCGTCGTCAACTTGCGCAACGTCGAGCTCGAGCAGGTCGCCGAGCAGATTTCGCGCATCACCGGGCGCACGATCGTCCTCGACCCGAACGTCGGCGGCCGCGTCAGCGTCGTCTCATCCGGTCCCGTGAGCCCGGCAGGTGCGTGGGAGCTGTTCCGATCGGTTCTTCGGCTGCAAGGATATGCCGCAGTGCGCAGCGGCAATGTCTGGCGGATCGTACCCCAGGCGCAGGCGGTCCAGAGCGGCAGCGCCGGCGCCGCGAACGGAACCGTGCGCGGGCAGGAAGTCGTCACCCGCCTTATTCGGCTGCAAACCCTTCCCTCAGCCGAGGCCGTGCGGATCCTTCGGCCGCTGGTCGCGTCCTTTGGAAGCATCGAGGCCTCGACGCGGCCAAACGCGGTGATCGTCACCGACTATGCGGAGAATGTCCGCCGGATCGAACGCCTCGCCCGCTCGCTCGATGGAAGCGGCGGCGGAGCGACCAGTTTTCAGAGCATCAGCCTCTCTTATGCCAATGCCGCCGAAGTCGGAGAATCGATCCAACGCATCCTTGGTGACGAGGCCGCGGGAGGACCCCGGGTTGCTGTCGACGAACGCAGCAACATGATCCTGGTGCGTGGATCTCGTTCCGCGATTGCGGAAGCGCGCCGAATCGCTGGCGCGCTCGACACGCCAGGCAATGTAACCCTTACGACGCGGGTCTTTCGGCTCCGCTACAGCGACGCCGAAGCAGTTGCCGAGACGCTGCGCGGCCTGATTGGCGGCGAGCGGCAGGCGACGAACCCGGTCGCACGGGCACTGGCAGACAGGGCCGGAAGCAGCGCTGGCGGCACTGCGATCGGCGCCGGGCCTGTCAATCGCTTCGACGGCCAAGCCGTCCAGCCGATCGTCGCCGCGTCCCAGCGAAGCGTCGCTCAGCCTGAACGCCCGCAGGCCGTTGGTTTCTCCACTCCGGATCTTGCGATCCAGGCTGCGCCCGAGCTCAACGCAATCGTGGTGCGCGGGTCCCCGACGGCGATCGCCTCGCTGGGCGCCTTGATCGAGGAGCTCGATGTTCGCCGCCCACAGGTGCGAATCGAAGCCGCGATCGTCGAGATCACGGGCGATGCCGCCGAGCAGCTTGGAATTCAGCTCGGCTTCGGCTCGGCCGCCGCACTTCCCAATTCCGGGGGGACCTCTTTTTCAAGCGCAGGCATATCGCTGCGCAACGTCCTGTCGATTCTCGGCGCACCTGCCGCCGCCGCGCTTCCGCCTGAGGGAGCGGGCGTCAGCCTCGGCAGCCGCGGCGACTTCGGTGTGTTCGTCCAGGCGCTCGGACAGTCGACGAAAGCCAATCTTCTGTCGACGCCGAGCCTCACCACGCTCGACAATCAGCCTGGCGAGATCGTGGTCGGGCAGAACGTGCCGTTCCGGACCGGGAGCTTCACGGTGGACGGCAACGGCACCAATCCGTTCACCACGATCGAGCGCGAGGATGTTGGCATCACGCTGCGCGTGGTGCCGCGGGTCCATGAAGGTGACGTCGTGAAGCTCGAGGTCAGCCAGGAAGTCTCGGCGCTGGTCAATGCCAACATCGCGGGCGCCGCCGACCTCATCACCAATCGGCGCAGCATCAAGACGACGGTCCTTGCGG
>JALYGI010000033.1 GCA_030777185.1 Pseudomonadota bacterium | reverse complement strand
CCCCGGTCCTGCCAGGCTTCCTGCGCGCGATCGCCTTCCTCCTTCTCGTCCTTCCACTTTTCCATCTGATGGGACGGCTGGTCGCCACCGGCCCGATCTTGGTTGCAGAGGGCAGGCGCAACCCGTTCGACATCATCAGGCGCTCGTTCGATATTTCCAGGGGAAATGGCTGGGCCGTCGTGGGGCTCATTCTGCTCGTCATCGGCGCGTTCTTGATTTTGATGCTGGCGGTCACCCTGGTCTTTGGATCGATCCAGTTGATCGTGGATCGGTCTACCGGAGGGAGCGTGGGGGCCTTTCTGCTTTTGATCCTGAACTCGGCGATCGGCGCCGGATTCAACACGGTGCTGATGGTGCTGTTCGCCTCGATCTACCGCCGGCTGACCAACGGCGCTCAGCGGGCGGCGGCGCCCACCAGCGGGATCTGAGGCGCCGTGCCCATGGGGAGGAGGCCCAGCAGCCGGGGGTCGGGGAAGCTTTCGAAAGCGCGTTTATAGGCCTTGAAGCCCGCCGCCAGATAGGAAGGCAAGGCCGCGGGATGGTCGAGCGAGCAGGTGTTGACGTGGATACGGCTGACGCCGCCGCGCCAGGCAAGCGCCAGCATTTGCGCGAACAGCCACTTGCCATGACCCTTGCCGGCAAGCTCCGGTATCAGGCCGAGGAAGCGGATCAGGCACTCGCCTTTGTTGCGGAAGTCGAGCTCCAGCATCCCCACTTCGATGCCGGATCGGTCGACGACCGCATGCACCTCCGCCACGTTGGCAAGCAAAGTCGCATCGTCCATCAGCAAGCGTGAATACCAGAGCCAAGGCGCGCCGACCCTCTGGAAGAGCAGTCTGTATTTAGCGGCGTCGACCTCCCGCCAGCGCACCATCCGCAGCGGCGATTCGGGCAGCGGCCGGGGTCGCGGCCTTTCCACCATTTCGAGGAAAGTGACGACTGCTCCCAGCTGATCCGGCGGCAATTCGATCAGCCCAGCCATCTTCAGCTCCAGGTGGCGAGCGGCGGCAGGCTCATCAGGATGGCATCGACGTTGCCGCCCGTCTTGAGGCCGAACAATGTTCCCCGATCATAGATCAGGTTGAATTCGGCATAGCGCCCGCGCCATTCGAGCTGCCGGGCCTTGTCGGCATCGCCGTAGGGTGTGTTCATTCGCCGCCGAACCAGCTTCGGGAAGATGTCCAGGAATGCCTCGCCGACATCGCGCGTGAAGGCGAAGCTCGCTTCGAACGGCCCTTCCAGATGATCGTAGAAGATGCCGCCGACACCCCGGTGCACGCCCCGGTGGGGGATGAAGAAGTAATCCTCGGCCCATTTGCTGAAGCGCGGGTAGAAAGTGGGGTCATGTGCGGCGCAGGCCGCTCTGAGGCGGGCGTGGAAATCGGCCGTATCCTCCTCGTACGGGAGGGGCGGGTTGAGATCCGCGCCGCCGCCGAACCAGCGCCTGGTGGTGACCAGGAAGCGGGTGTTCATGTGCACCGAGGGCACGTGCGGATTGGCCATATGAGCGACGAGGCTGATGCCGGTCGCGAAGAAGCTGGGATCCTCGCTTGCGCCGTGGATCGTCTTGGCGAATTCCGGGCTGAAGCTTCCGCCGACGGTCGAGACGTTGACTCCCACCTTTTCGAACACTTCGCCCTTCATGAGACCGCGCACGCCGCCGCCTCCGGGTGAGCCGTCCGGGTCCCGCCGGTCCCAGGCGGTGTAGCCGAAGGAGGCTTCGCTTCCTGCCTCACGCTCGATCGCTTCGAATTCGGCGCAGATGCGGTCGCGGAGCGACTCGAACCACATCCGCGCCGCCTGCTGCTGGTCGTCCAGTTCGATCATCCGGGCCACCCGTTCGTCTGCCTCAGTGCCTCGGCAAGCGCGATGCCCGCAGCGACCGCGATATTCAAGGAGCGCGTGCCGGCCGCCTGCGGGATTCGTACGCGAAGGTCCGCGCGGGCATGGACCTCGTCGGGAGCGCCCCGGCTTTCCGAGCCCATCAGCAGGATGTCGCCGGGCACGAAACGGGCTGAGGGCAGGGGCAGCGCCGCTTTGGTGGTCAGGAGCACCAGGCGCCCGGAAAGGCGTGCTTCGAACGAAAGCCAGCTTTCGTGGCGCGTCACCTGCGCCATCTCGGCATAGTCCATGCCCGCGCGCTTCAGCGCCCGGTCGCTCCAGGGGAAGCCGCAAGGCTCGATGATGTCGACCGGCACCTGGAGGCAGGCGGCGAGCCTCAGGATCGTGCCGACATTTCCCGCCTGATCGGGCTCGTGCAGAGCAATGCGCATGACGTCCCTTTATCCTCCCCCGCATTTGCGGGGGAGGGGGAGCGTAGGTGCGCGGCATGCCGGGGGCATGCCGTAAGCCGCAGCTCGGCTGCATGGCAGCCGCGGGGGCGAAGCATGGTGCAAGGGGTGCGAGCGCAGCGAGCATCCTATTCGACGGCGCTGTCGCGCCGCCCCTCCACCGCGCTTCGTGCGGTCCCCATCAACGGGTTGACCATGCCCCGCATGGGCAAGGATCGTCCGTGGGACAATCCGACCCGTTGATCCTGCAGAAGCAGGGGAGGACATGCCGTGTCACAGGCGCGTCAAATTGCATGTTGGCAAAGCGGCGCTTCGGCGGCTATCAGGCGCCGCGAAGCCGCCCTCACGCGGCACTGTGCAAGCATCGCCTCCGCCAGCGTCCTTCGGCGGCCGGCGTTTTTTGCACATCCGGATGAATCGCTCGAAGGCAAAATATGGCGACGGTTGAACATACCGATGGAACGGTCCACGCGGGCGGGGCGGAGGGAGCGGCAGCGGACGGTGGCCATCGTCGCCGGGACTTCATCAACATCGCGGCTGTGAGCTTCGCCGGCGTCGGCGGCCTCGCGGTGCTTTATCCGCTGATCAACCAGATGAACCCGTCGGCCGACGTGCTCGCGCTTGCCTCGACCGAGGTCGACATCTCCCGCATCCAGTCCGGCCAGGCGATCAAGACGATTTGGCGCAAGCAGCCCGTTTTCATCCGCAACCTCACCCCGGCCGAGGTCAAACAGGCCAATGCCGTTCCTTTGGGCGATCTTCGCGATCCGCAGACGCTGGCCGAGCGCACCCGCGACGGCAAGGTGAATTGGCTCGTCACGATGGGCGTCTGCACCCATTTGGGCTGCGTGCCGCTCGGCACTGCACAGGGCGAAAATCGCGGCGAATATGGCGGCTATTTCTGCCCCTGCCACGGCTCGCACTACGATACCGCCGCGCGGATCCGCAAAGGCCCGGCGCCAAAGAATCTGGAAGTGCCGGAATATTCGTTCCTTTCCGACACCGTCATCCGCATCGGCTGAGGTAGAGCAAATGTCCTTCCCCTGGGCACAGAAATACGAACCCAAGCATCCGCTGATGCGCTGGATCGACGAGCGGCTGCCGCTGCCGCGTCTCGTTCACGGTTCAATCGGGGGCGGCTATCCGGTGCCGCGCAACCTCAACTATTTCTGGAATTTCGGCGTTCTCTCGGGCTTTGCCCTGCTCGTCCAGATCATCACCGGCATCATCCTCGCCATGCATTACGCGCCTGCGGGCGCGACGGCTTTCCAGTCGGTCGAGCACATCATGCGCAACGTCAACCAGGGCTGGCTGCTGCGCTATGCTCATGCCAATGGCGCGAGCTTCTTCTTCATCGTCGTTTATATCCACATCTTCCGCGGCCTTTATTACGGCTCCTACAAGGCGCCGCGCGAGATGGTGTGGATGCTCGGCATCGTCATCTTCCTCCTGATGATGGCGACGGCCTTCATGGGCTATGTGCTTCCCTGGGGACAGATGAGCTTCTGGGGCGCCAAGGTGATCACCGGCCTCTTCGGCGCGATTCCGCTGGTGGGCGAGCCGATCCAGGTCTGGCTGCTCGGCGGTTTCGCGCCTGACCAGGCGGCCTTGAACCGCTTCTTCTCGCTCCATTATCTGCTGCCCTTCGTGATCGCCGGCGTGATCATCCTTCACGTTTGGGCGCTGCATATCCCCGGTTCGGGCAATCCCACCGGAGTCGACGTGAAAACGGAGCAGGACACGATCCCCTTCCATCCTTATTACACCGCCAAGGACGGCTTCGGGCTCGGCGTGTTCCTGATCGTCTTCGCGGCGGTGACCTTCTTTGCGCCCAATTATCTGGGCCATGCCGACAATTACATTCCGGCCAACCCGCTCGCCACGCCCGCCCATATCGTGCCCGAATGGTATTTCTGGCCCTTCTACGCGATCCTGCGCGCCTTCACGGTCGATTTCATCCTCCCCGCGAAGCTCTGGGGCGTGCTGGCGATGTTCGCCTCGATCCTGCTGCTCTTCTTCCTGCCCTGGCTCGACAAGTCTCCGGTCCGCTCCGGCAGCTATCGGCCGCGCTTCAAGCAATTCTTCTGGATCCTCGTGCTGGACGTGCTGGTCCTCGGCTGGTGCGGCGGACTTCCGGCGGAAGAGCCGTACGTCATGATCAGCCAGGTGGCGACGATCTACTATTTCGCGCACTTCCTGATCATCCTGCCGCTCGTCTC
>JALYGI010000032.1 GCA_030777185.1 Pseudomonadota bacterium | reverse complement strand
TTCTGGGACAAGCTGTTCGGCACCCATTACGACCGCCCCGAGCGGCCGGAGAAGAGCCCCACCGTCTTCAACCTCGGCTATACGCCCGAGGTCGCCGAGCGGTGGCCGCACGTCGCGCGGCTGTCAGGGGGCGTCGCCACGGGCCATCCACGGGAGCGCGTCCGGAAGTAGAGTTTCGAGCGTGCTCTAGCCGCGCAAGAGATGAGCGGTGCGACGGCCGGCAATCATTGCTTGAAGCAATGCTCCCGATGCCATGCCAGATAGCTAGGGTGTGGCCGGTATGCGGGATTGCTGGGAACAGCAGCTCGCCTGGATTTCTGGATCAGTGTTCAAACTCGGTAGCGTTTACCTGGCACGAAATCAGCAACTCCAGCTCGCCTGAGAGGCTGATCTAGCCGCGCCGACATCCAGCACAGTGGCCTACAGCGCGATACCGTCGGTGATGTGCGCTGCTTCCACTTCTGCGGTGCCCGAGTCTTCCCGATGCAAAAAAGGGGCGGCCCTTTCGGACCGCCCCCTCGTTGCTGCAGCGCTTCAGCGAAGCAGGATCACTGGACCTTGACGCCGATCGGGTCGGGATTGCCGTCGGGATCGCCCGCGACCGGGCCACCGTTGCCCAGCAGGCCCGTCAGCAGCAGGCCCGCGAGGTGCGGCGTCGCCATCGAGGTGCCGCTGATGGTATTGTAGCCGGCGTCCTTCCAGGTCGACTTGATCGATGAGCCCGGCTCCGCATAATCGATCGGCGGGTTGCCGAAGTTCGAATAGCTTGCCCACTTGTCGCCGATCGCAAAGGCCGAGACGGTGAAAACATAGGGGCCATTGACGCGCGCCGGCGAGTAATTGTTGGCATTGGCGCTGTCATTGCCGGCGGCTATTGCGAAGCGGATACCGCCCGCCGAGGCACCGAGCACCGCATCGTCGAGCGACTGGCTTGCGCCCCCGCCCAGGCTCATATTAGCGACATCGCCAAGAAGGCCACTGCCATTTTTCGCAACATAGTCGACGCCGGCGATGACGCCTGAAATCGTGCCGCTGCCACGACGATCGAGCACACGAACCGCGACAACCGAAGCGCCGGGAGCAACGCCGATTACGCCGATCGTGTTGTCGCGAGCCGCAATCGTGCCGGCGACATGGGTTCCGTGGCCGTTGAGATCCTCCGGCGAGCTTTCGCGCTCGACGAAATTCTTGCTGCGGAGAACGTCCACGTTGAGGTCGGGGTGGTCGAGGTCGATACCCGTATCGATCACCCAGGCGGTGGCGAAGATTCCGGCTGCGCCGCCGTTGACGCGCGCAATCCCCCATGGCGTCTCCTGAGCAGGCTGCGTGCCGCCGCCGCCCGGTTTTGCCATGATCTGGATCGGAGGATGCGTGACGACCTGATCCTGCTCGCAATAAGCGATATTCGGATTGGCCGCCTTCATCTGCTCGATGGACTGGGGCGACCCGTTGACCGCGAAGCCGCGGATCGCAACGCTGTAGACCCGCGTCAGCTGCGCACCTGCGCTCTGCGCGGCGCGAGTCGCTTCGGCCTCAGCGTTGCCGCGCGAGACTGCAGCCTTGTTGAACACGCAGACATAGCTTCCAGCGATCTTGTCACCGGCTCTCTGCGCCTGCGCGGGCTGCGCCAAGGCAATGAGCGGCAAGCCAGCAATAGCGAGAACAGATAATTTCCTCATCCCATATTCCCCTCTAATATCGTGGACACAGGACGAAGTCGCCCCCCACCATGGCCGCTAATACCGATGGCGGCGTGCTTTGTCGACAAAAATATATCATAAAGTAAACGACTTAGGGCCAATTCGGACCTTTTGGACCCGACGCGGCCCGTCGCTCAACGCGGCTGCGGAACGCCGTTGCCTTCCGGTACGGCCGAGCCGGTGTCGGACGGGAGCTCGAACCGGCGATGTCGAACGATATGCGGCGTGATGACGATATAGAGCTCGGTCTTCGACCGGTTCGCACGGTCGACGCGGAACAGGTTGCCGAGCAGCGGAATGTCGCCAAAGCCAGGGACTTTTCCCCTGATCCTGAGCGCATTCTCCTGCGTCAGGCCGCCGATGACGAAGGTCTCGCCGTCCCGCACCGAGGCCGAAGTCTCCGCCTCGCGCTGGCTGATCGTCGGATAGCCCTGCGAGAATCCAGTCACCGACGAGACCACGCCATAAATCTGCGATGTGACGAAACCGTCCGAGCTCACCCGCGGCGCGATCTGCAGGGTAACGCCGACATTCACATACTGGACCTGCTGCGAGACGGCATTGACG
>JALYGI010000031.1 GCA_030777185.1 Pseudomonadota bacterium | reverse complement strand
GTTCGTCGTTGCGGCCCGCAGCACGCGCCTCCAGCGAAGTGGCGGCACCGAGCGAGGCGAGCAGGCTGGCCGACGCAGCCGGATCGTAGCCGGCAGCAGTCATGTAGCGAATGCCAAGTTCGTCCGCTTCGAATTCCTGCGAGCGAGAGAATTTCAGCGTCGCCAACTGACTGCCCTGCCCGATCGACTGCTGGAGCACCTGTCCCAACCCCGAATTGCCGGCGACTGCTCCGACCAGGATCTGTCCCAGCGCGCCCAATATGGTGTTTCGGGTTGCCGCCGATTGCCGCTGCTCGCTGTGCCGCGCGGCAATGTGGCCCACTTCGTGACCGAGGACCGAGGCCAGCTCAGCCTCATCATTCATCAGGCCCATCAGCTGGCGAGTGATATAGACATACCCGCCGGGCACGGCGAAAGCGTTCATCACGGGGGAGTTCAGCGTCGTGATGGTGAAGGCGCCATTGGCTCCCGGAACACCGGACTGAGCCGCCACTTTCCGGCCGATCGCTGTCACGTAAGCGCCGCGAGCTCCCGTCTCAGCCCCGCCGAACTCCTCGATAAGCTGCGGATGCTGCCTCGCCGCCTGCTGCGCTGCGCTTTGCGAGATCGCACGAGGCGCGCGCTGCGCGCGCTGCGCATCGCCCGCCGTAGCGCATCCGATCGCGGCAAGCGACACGGACAAACCTATCAAAATCTTGATTTTCATCGAACGTTACTCCTGCACTCAACGAATTTCGTCGGAGCGGGAACGAAGGTTTGTCCGGGCTGGTTCCTTGGCCGCGCCCTTGGAGGCAGGTCAGCCGATCGCCAGGAACTTGGCACGGCGCTCGGCGCGAAGCTCCCCGCCGGTCTTCGTGGAGAGCGACTGAAGCTCCTCGCTAAGCGCGTCGCCGAGCGATCGGATCGTCTCGTCAGGAGCCCGATGTGCGCCTCCCACCGGCTCCGGCACGATCCGCTCGATGACGCCGAGTTGCTTGAGGTCGGCGGCGGTGATCCGCATCGCTTCGGCAGCGTCGGCCGCGCGATCTGCGGTGCGCCAGAGAATTGACGCACAGCCCTCGGGCGAGATCACGGCGTAAACGGAATGCTCGAGCATCAGCACTCGGTTGGCGGCCGCCAGCGCAATGGCGCCGCCCGAACCTCCTTCGCCAACGATCGCGGCGATCAGCGGCACCGAAAGGTCGAGGCATTGCTCGGTTGAACGGGCAATCGCTTCCGCCTGCCCGCGCTCTTCCGCCTGCACGCCGGGGAAAGCTCCGGGCGTGTCGACCAAAGTAACGATCGGAAGGCCGAAACGATCGGCAAGGCGCATCAGCCGGATCGCCTTTCGATAGCCCTCGGGCTTGGCCATTCCGAAATTGTGCCGGAGGCGGCTCGCAGTGTCGTCGCCCTTCTCGTGCCCGATCAGCATGATCCTCCGGCCACGGAGCTTGCCGAGGCCGCCGATAATGGCCTTGTCCTCGCCAAAGCCGCGGTCGCCGGCAAGCGGAACGAAATCCTCGATCAGACCGGCAACATAATCCTTGAAGTGCGGCCGCTCCGGATGGCGGGCGACCAAAGTCTTCTGCCAGGGGGTGAGCTTTGCGTAGGTGTCACGGAGCAAGCGATCGGACTTGGCTTGCAGCCGCTCGATTTCGCTGTCGATGTTGAGCGAACCGGCCTGTGCGGTCTCGCGCAGTTCGGCGACACGGGCATCGAGCTCTGCCAGGGGTTTTTCGAAATCGAGGAAAGTGGGCATGATGAAGGCCGCGGGTTAAGCGCCCTCTTGGCCCGCGTCAACGAGCGGGTGGCGGCTGTTCACCAGTTCGATGAGGCGCCGGGAATCGACATGCGTGTAGATTTGCGTGGTCGCGATATCGGCATGGCCCAGCAGCATCTGCAGCGCACGAAGGTCAGCGCCGCCTTCGAGAAGATGCGTGGCGAACGCATGTCGCAGCACGTGCGGGCTGATCCGGTCCGGCGGGATGCCGGCGTCGGCCGCGAGCTCCTGCAAGAGCTGATAGAGCCGGACACGGCTGAGATGTTTCTTGCCGGACGGGAAAAGCCACAGCGAAGCCCGCGGCACAAGCTTCACCCACCGCGCCACTGCCGCCCGCGCCGCCTCCGAAATCGGCACCAGCCGCTCACGGCCGCCCTTGCCGCGCAGGATCAGGAACGGCTTGTCGGGCGAGATGGCGTTGCGCGGCAAGGAGACAAGCTCGGTCGCACGCAGGCCCGATCCGTAGAGCAGCTCGACCAAGGCGGAGATCCGATGTGCCGCCGGCTCATCCGCCTCCTTGCGCCTTTCTATTTCCCGAAACAGCGCATCGACTGAAGCATGATCGAGAATCTTCGGTAGCGGCCGCTCGGTTCCTGGGCGCGGCAATGCGCCCGAAGGATCGTCCTCCCTCAGCCCCTCGTCGTGCAGGAAGCCGAAGAAGCGCCTTAGTGCGGCCGCCTTGCGCGCCACGCTCGCCCGCTTGAGCGCCATCCAATGCTCGCCGAGCGTCGTCAGCTCCTGCGCCGACGACGCTGCAAGGCGGCCACCGAGCAGCTCGGAGGCGCCGCGAAGGTCCCGCTCATATGCGGTGAGCGTGTTCGCCGCCGCCCCGGCCTCGGCCGACATCATCTCGAGAAAGGCGCCGATCAGCTGGCGGTCTTCGCCCTTGGCGAGGCGGAGGCCCGGCATCCGCGTCACAGCCGCGCGACGGCCTCCGCGGCAATCATCCGCGCCTCATATTCCAGCCCAACCCGCCGCAGCGCGTTGACGATCCTATAGAGGTTGGCCGGCGGAACCCCGGCCCAGCCGCCGGTCTGCATCCCGGCCGCGGCGAGAAGCACCACACTTCCCTGCTGGCCTCGCTCCGCCGCTCGCTCCAAGAGCCTGGTCCATCGATTCTGCGCGGTGAGCGATATGCCCATGTCCTCGGCAACATCGCCTTGGACGCGGTCGAGACCCGCGAGACCCGCGACCAGCAGCCGCGTACGGAGGTTGTCGGCACTATTGTCATTGTCCTGGAACGTCGAGATCCTGCCGGCGCTGATGTCCACCCGCGGACGGGGTGATGCCACCGCCAGCAGCGCCCAGGCGGTGTCGCCATCCTCTCCCTCCATCGCATCGGCCACTCCCGACCAGCGCGCGGCGTGGCTGTCGAAGCCGGCCGTAAGCATCGAGGCAATCAGCTCGGGTGCGTCCTCTGCGAGATCCTGCCTCGGCGGGAGTCGCGAGGCTGCGGTGGCGGTGAGGATCAGCCTGGCGTGGCGAAGCAGGGGATCGTTCCCGCCATCGTCCCACAAATCCCTGAGCGCATCCATGCGAGCGCGCAGGTCGCGCGACACGTAGGCGGCGCGGAGCCGTCCGCCGACCGACTCCCGCATTTCGGATGGATCCGTGTTGTCGGCGATGAGGCTGTACATCTCGACCAGCGACATATTTGAAAAAACGCCGAGCGACGCTGCGGTCTGGGCCGCGTTCACCCGCTGCTCGAGCGGGAGCATCGGCGCCCGAGCCTGCCAGGCATGGACATGGGCACCCGCGCCCCGCATCAGCTGCTCGGGAATCTCGAGCCCTGTCGAGCTTGCGATCCCGAACCTCCAGCTGTTGAGCTCGTCCACATCGTCCCACTGAACGGACACGGCGCGCCGTGTGTTCGCGCCGGCTCCGACGACCTTCTCCGCCAAGGTGACGTCGATCGAGCTGAGCCCGCTCCGCCTTCTCGCCTGCTCGATGAGCGAGCTGGCGCGGCCGGCATCACCCGCGAGCGACGCGCACATCGCGTCGGCAAGCGGCCAGACCGGCTCGTCGGACACCTCACGGCCAGGCCCGACCAGTGGGCAGAGCGCGGCGGGATCCGCCGTCGCGAGGGCCGTCTGCACCGCGATTGCGAACATCTTGGGCGTGAACTGGTCGACATCGACCGCTTGGACCAGCATCCGCGCGGCGTCCGCCTCGCCCATGCGAAGCAGCAGCCAGGCGCGCTCAGCGACAAAATCCACCGGGTGCACATGAGCGGGCGCATTGACGCGCGAGATCAGCGCCCGGCGCAGCAGGATCGACATCCAGCGCGACGGCAAGGGTGCATCGATCCTGCGCATCAGCGTGGAAAGAAAACGTCCGTCCGCCGATCCGAAGCCGTCGCTCGGAACGCCCCACTCGGCCGGGCCGATCACGCCGACGACATCGATCGGCCGCCGAGCGAAGTCGGGGATCTCGATCGGTGGCTCGGGCTCCAGCTCAGCCAGCGCCTCGAGATCCTCGGCGGCGGAATCTTCGATCACCGTCTGAACTTCGGCCAACGCCGGCAGGGTGTCGGGAGAGGAAGGCGTCGGCGTCTCAGACGGCGCGGCCGTGTTCGTCTCCGGCGGCGGGACCGTTGCGGGGTCCTCGAAGCCGGGCGGCAGCAGCGATTCGGGCGTTTCCGTCTCCTGGCTCAAGGCAGGAATAGCGGCGGCAAGCGCCGCTACCCCCCCCAGGAGGACGAGCTTATTTCGCCAGTGCTTCATTGGTCACGTCCAGCTCCATGCGCTGCTGGGGCACTTCGGTGTCAGCGGTGGAGAGATAGATGAGGCCACCGATGAGAAGGATCAGCAAGAGCGCGAGGATCACCGGAAGAGGCGAGCGACGGCGTGGCTGCGGCGTGAGGATGGTTCTAGGCATGGCGCGCCTTTTGCCCCACGAGACGGCACCCTGTATAGCCCCTGCCAGCATGACCGCCACGCTTCCCAAGCTCGACCGATCGATCGTCCTCGTCGGCCTGATGGGCGCGGGCAAAAGCACGGTGGGACGGCGCCTCGCCCGGCGACTGGGTCTTGACTTCGTCGATTCTGACGACGAGATCGAACGGGCGGCGGACCACAAGATTTCGGAAATATTCGACCGCTTCGGAGAGGTGAGCTTCCGCGACGGCGAGCGGCGAGTCATCGCACGCCTGATCGAGGGACCACCCAAAGTGATCGCGACCGGCGGCGGGGCTTTCGTCAATGACACGACACGGGCGCTCATCCTGGAGCGCTGCCTTGCGATCTGGCTTGATGCCGATCTCGAGACACTGGCGGAACGGGTGTCCCGCCGCGACCATCGCCCGCTGCTCAAGGACAAGGAGCCCCTCCCCCTGCTTCGTGATCTGGCCATAAGGAGGAACCCTCTCTACGCCCAGGCGCATCTCCATATCCGCAGCGAGCCAAGTCCGCATGAGCGGGCTGTGGAGCAGATCATAAAGGCCATTGAAGATTGGGAGCGAAGGCATTGAGGCGGGTGGACGTAGCGCTCGGTGAGCGGAGCTATCCGATCTTCATCGGTGATCGGCTGCTGGCAAATTCGGGCGAACTTCTCGCGCGCTTCGGACGCGATGGCAGGATATCCGTGGTCACGGACGAGCGGGTCTGGGAGTGCGCCGGAGCGGCGCTGAAGGAGGGCCTTGAGGCTGTCGGGATCGAACCGCATCCGATCCTCATGCCCTGCGGAGAAGAGGCGAAGACCTGGTCTGGCCTTTCGGGGCTGGTGGACCGGCTGCTCGAATTCGGCGTCGAGCGGAGCGACCATATCGTTGCGCTCGGCGGCGGCGCAATCGGCGACGTGACCGGCTTCGCCGCCTCGATCGTGAAACGCGGCTGCTTTTACCTGCAGATTCCGACGACGCTGCTTGCCCAAGTTGATTCCTCCGTCGGAGGAAAGACGGCGATCAACAGTGCGGCGGGCAAGAATCTGGTCGGCGCCTTTCACCAGCCGGCGGCGGTGCTGATCGATCCATCCACCCTCGACACGCTTCCCGAGCGGGAACTACGGGCCGGCTACGCCGAGGTGGCCAAATATGGACTGATTGGAGATGCCGGCTTCTTTGCCTGGTGCGAAGAACATGGCGAGGCGGTGATCGCCGGCGACAGCGGGGCGCGGCTGCACGCAATCGAGACCAGCGTCCGCGCCAAGGCTAGCATCGTCGGGGAGGACGAGCGGGAGATGTCCGGAAGGCGGGCGCTCCTCAACCTCGGCCACACGTTCGGGCACGCGATCGAGGCCGCGACCGGCCTCTCCGGAAGCGTGCTTCATGGCGAAGCCGTTGCGCTCGGGATGGCGCTCGCCTTTCGCTTTTCCGCCGAACGGGGGCTTTGCCCGCCGGAGGACGCACGCAGGATTTCGGATCATCTGAGGCGGATGCGGCTTCCGACATCGCTTGGCGAGGTGGGCCTGTCCGACGGCGGCGGCTTGGTGCCGCACATGCTGCACGACAAGAAAAGGACGCAGGGGTCACTCCCCTTCATCCTCGCTCACGGCATCGGAAAAGCTTTTGTCGACAGCTCTGTTGAACTGCCTGAAGTGGAGGCATTCCTCCGGCGGCAAGACTAAACCGTTTTAATAGAGCCGGCCGGTTCCGCAGCTGCTTCCGCTCCTTCGTCCGGGAGCGCCCGGTCGGGCCGGAACATCAAATGCTTGATCGCGTGGAGGTCGCCGGACTTCGTCTGGCCGGCGAGCCGCTCGGCGTCCCTGCGTCGGAACTCGCGCTCGACACGATCGACCTCTTCCTCAGAGACGCAGAAAGAGTGGAGCGCCTCACGGCCCATGCAGACCGCTGATTCGAACACCTCGCGGTAGGTGCCTGCGAGATCGACGCCGTCGAGCGCCATCAGCTGGCGCCGGTCGAAGACGCGGACATAAACCGCCGCCTGCGGGAAGGCTTCGAGGATCGGCTCGATCCTGCGTGCATCCAGAATTCCCCCGTCGATGCAGAAGAGCAATGCCTGGGCCTCGGCGGCGCCCGCGGCGCGCAGGAGATCGAGCCGAGTGCCGTCGCCATAATAAACCTTCATTCCGAAGCTGCCGCTCAACTCGATCTGGCTCGGCTTGGAATCGATGATCGTGAGGCTGATCCCCTTTGCCATCAGCATCTGCGCGACGGTCTGTCCGAAGCGGCCGTAGCCGACCACGATCGCGCGGGAATCTCCCGAATGCTCGGGACCTTCCATGCCGGCCCCATCGCGCAATGAGGCGCGGCGCTCCGTCCACCTGTTGAACATCATCAGGAACGGCGTCGATGCCATCGAGATGGTGACAATCGCCCCGAACAGGCTTGCGGCCGCAGGCGTGACGAGCAGCGCGGCTTGGGCCGCCGCGAAGAGAACGAAACCGAATTCGCCGCCCTGACTGAGCAGCAGGCCCATCCGCCAGGCCTTGCGCGTTTCCATCCGGAAAAGCTTGGCGAGGCCGAACAGCACGGTCGCTTTCACGACGATGAGCGCGGCGGCCATGCCGATTACGAACAAAGGACGCTCGGCGATCGCGTCGAGATCGAGCATCATTCCAACGGCGACGAAGAAAAGACCGAGCAAGATTGAGCGGAACGGCTCGATGTCCACTTCCAGCTCGTGGCGATAGGGCGAATCAGCCAGCATCACGCCGGCGATGAAGGCGCCGAGCGCGGTCGACAGGTGAAGCGTTTCCATCACCGCGGCGGCGGCAAGCACCGTGAACAGGCCGGCGACGACGAACAATTCTCGCTCGCTGACGCGGCCGACCACTCGGAACAGGGGATTGATGAGGAAGCGGCCGGCCACCACCAGCCCGGCGATCGCGGCCACAGTATAGAGCCCGAGCTGCCAGCCGGGCGGCGCCACCGGATCCGCTGGGGCGCGGGAGAGCGCGGCGATGATTGTGATCAAGGGAACGATCGACAAATCCTGGAAAAGCAGGATTGAAAAAGCGCGCTCACCGGTGGGCGTGTTGATCTCGCCGGAGGAGCGGAGGCTCGGCAGGACCTGAGCGGTGGAAGAGAGCGCAAGCGGAAGGCCGATCGCGATCGCGGCGGCCCAGCTGAGCCCGGTGGCGAAATGAACGAGCAGCGCCAGCGCCGCGCCGGAGACGAAAACCTGAAGCAGGCCGAGGCCAAAAATATCGTGCTTGAGGCGCCAGAGGCGGCTCGGGTGAAGCTCGAGCCCAACCAGGAAAAGCAGCAGGACGATGCCGAGATCGGCAATGCGCAGCATCGCCTCTGCAGAGCCGGTTACCAAGGCGAGGCCGTCGGGACCGACAACGGCTCCCGCGACCAGATAGCCGAGCACCGCACCGAGGCCGAAGCGGCGGAAGAGCGTCACGAACAACATCGCCGCCCCGAGCAGGATGACGCCGTCGCGCAGCACCATGCTCGCGGTTTCGGCGGCCTGCGGCTGCATCAGCTGCGGGCCTCTGCGGCGGCCTCAGCGGCTGCTTCGAAGGCGAGCAGGATGGAAGGATGACGGGCCTTGTACGCACGGGCCTCGCTGAAGATGGACAGACCGGGCCAATCGCCCGGATCCTCGCGCTTGCCGTCGAGGAAAGCGGCAAGGGCATCCCGCGCGGCGGCGAGCTCGCCGCGGCTCCGGCCAATCGCGCTGGCGCCCATTAGCGAGGCGGAAGCTTGCCCAAGCGCGCAGGCCTTCACCTCCTGGCCGAGGCGAGCAACCCTCCCCTCCGCATCCAGCACGATGTCGACCGCCACCCGGCTCCCGCAGACGGGCGAGCGCTTCTCGACGCTTGCCTGTGGGCTTTCAAGGCGGCCCTGGTGCGGGATCGAGACGGCCAGTCGAAGGATATCGCGGTTGTAGAGCGCCGTCGTCATGGGCGGGCATATAAGCGGCGGTATGCCGCTGCGCCACCACGCAGCCTAAAACCGACCGACTTGCCGCCATCCTGTCGAGGAAGAGCGGAATCAGGCCCGTCGCCAGGTGGTGCCGCCGGGACCGTCTTCCAGCAAAATGCCTTCCTCTGCGAGCTCCGACCGGATGCGGTCGGCGTCGACGAAATTGCGCTCCTTCTTGGCGGCCACGCGCGCGGCGATGGCAGCTTCGATGCGCGCGTCGCCAATGCCTTGAAACCATGCGGTCGAGCTTTCGCCGAGCAGGCCCAGCAGCGCGGCACTGGCTCGAAGCGTGGAGGGATCATCGATCCCGGAGAGGCGGGACAGGGCCAAAGGTGTGTTGAGATCATCGGCGATCGCTTCCGCCACACCCTGATCGACCTGACCGGCGTCGGCTTCGCCCGCGGCGCGATAAAGCCGATCGAGCGTCGCTTTGCTCTGCGCGACGAGCTTCTCCGACCATTCGAGCGGCTGGCGATAATGCGCCGAGAGCAAAGCCAGGCGGAGCACCTCGCCCTTGTGACCCTGCTCCAGCAATTCACCGACGGTCACCACGTTGCCGAGCGATTTCGACATCTTCTCGGAACCGGCCATGGAGAGGAAGCCGTTGTGGAGCCAGTAGCGGGCGAGCGGCGCACCCTCATGCGCGCAGCGGCTCTGCGCGATCTCATTTTCGTGGTGCGGGAAGATGAGGTCGAGGCCGCCGCCATGGATGTCGATGGTGCGTCCCAGATGCCGCTCGATCATGGCGGAGCATTCGATATGCCAACCGGGACGGCCCCTGCCCCACGGGCTGTCCCAGCCGATCACGGCCGGCGCCGATGGCTTCCAAAGGACGAAATCCGATGGATCCTTCTTGTAGGAAGCGACCTCGACGCGGGCGCCGGCGATCATCGCCTCCCGATCGCGGCGGCCGAGCGCCCCATAATCGGGGTCGCTGGGCACGTCGAAGAGCACGTGTCCGTCCGCCTCGTAGGCATGGCCGGTCTCAACGAGGCGCGCGATCATGGCGATCATTGCCGCGACATTCTCCGTCGCCTTGGGCGCGATCGTTGGCGGCGCGACCCCGAGCGCGCCCATGTCGCGCACATAATGCTGCTCGTAGCGCTGCGTGATCACCGAGGGTTCGACCCCCTCGGTCTCCGCCGCCTCGATGATCTTGTCGTCGACGTCGGTCACGTTGCGCGCATAGACGAGGCTGTCGGCGCCGTAGCGGTGGCGGAGGAGCCGGGCGAGCACGTCGAACACCACCGCCGGGCGGGCATTGCCGATATGGGCGCGGTTGTAGACGGTCGGCCCGCAAACATACATGGTGACGCGGCGCTCATCGGCCGGCAAGAACGCGCGCTTCTCGCGCGCCATCGTGTCGTAGAGCCGGATTTCAGTCATTGCTCGTTTTCGAGCCTATCGCCGATCTCGTTCGAGAGCTGATTACCCTCCTCTTCCGCGTTTACCGGCCTCCCCCGCCGCGCCTCGACGAAATCGACGATGGCGCGGCCGCTGGCGTGCAGCAAGGGATAGGACCTGGACCGGGCCATCCATTCGGGACGCTCGGCGGTGCGGCCGTAAATGGTGTCGTAGATGAGGTTAGCGGCGAGATAGAGCAAGGTCGCGCCGATCAGGCCTTTGAGCGCCCCGAAGCCGCTGCCGAGGATGCGGTCCACGGGCCCGACTACGGAAGTGCGAACGCCGCCGCCGATCCGCCGCGCTACCAGCTTCCCACCAATGAAGACCAGCCCGAAAACCAGCGCAAAGGCAAGCACGGCGGCGCCGGCACGCGTGCCGACCATCGGCTCGACTAGGTCGGTCGCCGGATCGTGCAGCACCTTGAGGGCAACGATCGCCGCCACCCAGGCGAGCAGCGACAAGATCTCGAAGATGAAGCCGCGCATGAAGCCGAAGAACAGCCCGCCGCCGACCAGCAGCAGCACGATGATGTCGAGAGCGGTCAAACCCATGAGCGGTTGCTACTGGCGGGTTAGCAGATGGTCAACGAACTCGCCCAGGGCGCGGAATCCGGTTAGGACCAACCCCCCTTTTTCCGTGCTGACCGACGCCGGCACGAGCGCGCTTTCGAAGCCGAGCTTGGCGGATTCCTTCAGCCTCAGCGGCGCGTGGGAGACGGGGCGCAGCTCGCCGGACAGGGCCACTTCCCCGAAGGCGACCGTTTCCGCCGGCACCGGCCGTTCGGATAATGCCGAAACGAGCGCGGCCGCCACTGCAAGATCGGCGGCGGGGTCGCTGACGCGGTAGCCCCCCGCGATATTGAGATAGACTTCGGCGGTCGAGAAGCTGAGCCCGCAGCGGGCTTCCAGCACCGCGAGGATCATGGCCAGACGACCGCTGTCCCAGCCGACGACCGCGCGGCGCGGCGTGGCGCCGCTGGCGAGCCGGACGGTGAGCGCCTGGATTTCAACCAGCACGGGCCGCGTGCCTTCCAGCGCTGGGAAGACGACGGCTCCCGATACAGCCTCGCCGCGATGCGTGAGGAACAAGGCGGAAGGATTGGACACCTCCTCCAGCCCCGCCTCCGCCATGGCGAAGACGCCGATCTCGTCGGTGCCGCCGAACCGGTTCTTAGCCGCGCGGAGGATGCGATATTGGTGGCTGCGCTCGCCCTCGAAGCTCAGCACCGTGTCGACCATATGCTCCAGCACGCGCGGGCCTGCGATCGAGCCGTCCTTGGTAACATGGCCGACCAGCACAAGCGCGGTGCCGGTCTCTTTGGCGAAGCGGATCAGCTCCTGGGCAGAGGCGCGGACCTGGCTCACCGTACCGGGTGCGCCTTCGATCAGATCGGAATGCATGGTCTGGATGGAGTCGATCACCACCAGGGCCGGGGGAGCGCCGTCGCCGAGCGTCGTCAGGATATCGCGTACGGACGTGGCGGCAGCGAGCTTCACGGGCGCGCGGCCGAGCCCCAGGCGCCGAGCGCGGAGCCGCACCTGGTCGGCCGCCTCCTCGCCCGAGATATAGGCGACCGACAGGCCGCGCGAGGCCATGTTCGCCGCCGCCTGGAGCAGCAGGGTGGATTTGCCGATACCCGGATCGCCGCCGATCAAGGTTGCCGATCCCGCCACGAGGCCGCCGCCGAGCGCCCGGTCGAACTCCTTAATGCCGGTCCCCAATCGATCCGGAAGCGCGACCTCGGCATCGAGGCCGACCAGCTCGACCGCCCGGCCGCCCGAGCGCAGATCATGGCGCGCTGAAAAGGGCGTAGCGACCGCGGACATGTCCTCGACCAACGTGTTCCATTCCGCGCAGTCGCTGCACTGCCCCTGCCAACGTGGGCTGACCGAGCCGCAGGCCTGGCAGACATATCGTTTCTTGAGCTTGGCCATCACGGCGGAAGTAGCGATCGGTTCGGCCGCCAGCCAGCGAATTTCCCTGAAAAACTTGGAACGGCTCCGCCCGCATCGCATTGTTGGGGGAGCCGAGTATCAGTGGAGAGGTCATTTGTTCATTCAAATTCATACCGACAACCAGCTGCCGAGCGACGCCGAGCGCAACGACCGGCTTGAGGAGCAGATCCGGCAGCGGCTGGCGCGCTTCGAAGGCCGGATCACCGACGTCGAGATCCATGTTTCCGACATCAACGGGCCGCGCGGCGGCGTAGCCGACTTGCGCTGCACGCTGGAAGCGCGGGTGAATGGCGTGCCTCCAGTCGCCGTCGCCGACCAGGGGTCAACGGTGGACCGCGCAATTCTGGGCGCCGCCAAGAAAGCGGTTCGCGCGCTCGATCACCAGCTGGGCAAGCTCTCCGACAAGAAAGGCCATTGATCCTGCACCTGGGCGTTGCGCCCCCGGGTGCAAAGCCTCAGTAGCGGCCGCGATGATCCTCGTGGCGAGCTACAATATTCGCAAGGCGATCGGGACGGATCGGCGTCGTCGTCCCGAGCGCACGCTCGACGTGCTGAACGAGATCGGCGCCGACGTCGTCGCGCTTCAGGAGGCGGATCGCCGCTTCGGCACCCGAGCGAGCGCGATCCCCGCGCAGATGATCGCGGAGCATAGCGACTATAAGCCGGTGCCGCTCGACGCGCGCTCCGGAAGCCTCGGCTGGCACGGCAACGCATTGCTGGTGAAGCGCCACGTGGAGGTGATCGACAAGGAGCTCGTCCACCTCCCCTCGCTGGAGCCGCGCGGCGCGGTGCTGGCGGACCTCAAGGTGAACGGCTCAGAGCTCCGCGTCGTCGGCATGCATCTCGATCTGTCGGGCCTGTGGCGGCGGCGGCAGGCGCAGGCGATCTTGGCCCATCTTCATCACCGGCACCGCGATCCCCCCACGGTGCTGATGGGCGATCTCAACGAATGGAGCGCCAATCGCGGGTGCCTTCGCGATTTCGCCCATCGCCACCAGATTGCGCAATGCGGCCGAAGCTTCCATTCGCGGCGCCCGATCGCTCAGCTCGATCGAATCATGGTGAGCGAGGATCTGGAGATCGTCGAAAGCGGCGCTCACCACAGCGCTAAGGCGCGGCGGGCCTCCGATCATCTGCCGATCTGGGCGAAGCTGCGGCCACTGTCGCCGTCGCCTCGATCTCTTCCTTGAGCATTTCCTGCGGCTGCGGCGTCGGCACGCCTTTCTTGCCGTCGATATCGAGCCAGTCTTTGAACGGAAGGCCGTAGATCATGTCCATGACCTCGAATTCGAGGCCGCCGGGCTGAGCGGTGGACGAGTTCCACAGCGCAACGACGCCGCTATTCTTCTCCGGATCGAACATGATCAGCGAACGATAGCCGGTGACGCCGCCTCGATGGCCGACGACAGTGCGCCCGGCATAATCGTAGATCCGCCAGCCAAGGCCGTAGGTCGCCTTTGAAAGCCGCTCACGAAACTTGCGCATCCGGGCCATCTCGCCCGGGGTGTTGGCGCGCGGCGACTGGACGCTGGCGAGAACCTTCCCGGAGAGCACTTCCGGCTCTTCCCCCATCTGCGCCTGCATCCACACGGCAAGGTCCTTGATCGAGCTGTTGACGCCCCCGGCGGCCGGCACACGATAATAGGATTCGGTGACCTCGACGGGCTTCGAGGTCTTGCCGCCGCGATGCGGCCGCGCCCAGCTGCGCGCTCCGACCAGCCCCTGGCGCGACATGGTGGCGGAGGACATGCCGAGCGGCAGGAAAAGCTGCTCGCGCACCGCCTGCTCGTAGGGCTTGCCCGTGATCTTCTCGACGATCTCGCTCGCGGCATCATAGGCGACGTTCTGATAGGCATGGCATTGGCCAGGCGCGCAGATCGCGCTCAGCTGGGCGAGGCTCGCGCGCAGGAAACGCGGATCCCCGCCATCTTCCAGCCTGGAATCGTTGGCGTGCGAGAAGAGGCCAAGCCTGTGGGAGAGAAGATCGGACACCGTGGCCCGATGCTCGCT